>CAYQCS010000116.1:0-1500 GCA_964416105.1 uncultured Candidatus Saccharibacteria bacterium | reverse complement strand
ATCACTTTTACTTGAATTGGGGAAAGCCAGAGAGGGAAGTTGCCACCAGTGTGTTCGATCAATATAGACAAGAATCTTTCTATTGAACCCATAATTGCAGCATGAATCATCACAATTCTTTCTTCCTTGTT
This sequence comes from uncultured Candidatus Saccharibacteria bacterium, assembly GCA_964416105.1. Lineage (GTDB taxonomy): Bacteria > Patescibacteriota > Minisyncoccia > Phycocordibacterales > PALSA-1337 > C7867-002. The sequence goes on along the minus strand of CAYQCS010000116.1, from coordinate 1,369 downwards.
GTTCTCATTGGTACAATTGAGATCGAAACGTTCAGGCATGTTGACATCCAATTGAATTGTTGCAACTTGCCATTGACGACCAAGTGAATCGAAAGCCATAAAATCGTGTTTCGGTCCATAAAAAGCTGCTTCGCCAACACCTTCATAAAAATCAACCTTCTTTTCTACGAGCATTTCTCTTAGCGTGTCTTCTGACCTTTTCCATCTTTGAGGGTCACCCAAATATTTTTCTGGATGCTTTGGATCGTGTAAAGATAATCTGACTTTTAGATCAAAGCCAAAAGTTTTATAAAAAGTGTTGACTATATCCCATATTTTGAGAAACTCTTCCTTAACTTGAGATTCTCTACAAAATACATGAGCATCATCTTGAGCAAAAGATCTTACTCTGGACAAGCCAGATAATTCACCACTTTGTTCATCTCTATAACATGCTGTTGTATTGGCATATCTCTGTGGTAGATCTCTGTAACTCCATTTTTTCCTTGCGTAGATTTGAGTATGGTGTGGACAATTCATCGGTTTCATCGCAAATAAATGTCCCTCTCTGGTTGTTATCTTGAAAAGTTCGTCCTTGAATTTCTCCCAATGGCCACTTCTCTCATACAAATCCTTTTTTGTAATATGGGGTATTTCCACTTTCTGATAATTATATTTTCTTCTCAGTTCCCAAACATAATCGTCCAGAAGATTTCTTACCAAAGTGCCATTCGGTGTCCATAGTGGTAATCCTGATCCTACCAAATCGGAAAATGTAAACAAATCTAATTCTCGCCCCAGTTTCTTATGATCCCTCTTTTCCGCTTCCTTTATCATTTCTTCATATTTATCCAAGTCTTCTTTTGTCTCAAAAGCCAAACCATATATGCGTGTTAGCATTTTATTTTTCTCATCACCACGCCAATAGGCTCCAGCCAATCTCGCTAACTTGAAAGAATCACTAGCGATCTCTTTTGCGGGATTGCCTGTGTGGCCACCGCGACAAAGGTCAGTGAAGTCGCCGGCCGTATATAATGTAACTTTTTCTTTCTTGGCAACGATCTCGTCTATCAGTTCTAGTTTGTAAGGATTATCTTTAAATAGTTTGCGCGCCTCATCGACTGTAACTTCTTTGCCAGACATCTCTTGCCATGAAGGCAATAGCTTACGCATTTTCTTTTCAATTTCTTTTAGATTTTCCGCTGTAATAGGTGTGGCGAAATCAAAATCGTAATAGAAACCATTGTCTATCGCTGGTCCGATACTTGGTTTTGTATCAGGGTACAATTCTAGGACTGCTTTTGCTAGTAAATGCGCCAAAGTGTGGCGTTTGTGCTCTAGTTTTTCTTGTTCTTTATTCATTTTATTACATCAATGTTACAAAATATAA
>CAYQCS010000115.1:0-1519 GCA_964416105.1 uncultured Candidatus Saccharibacteria bacterium | reverse complement strand
TGCAGAGGTTACTGGTGGTATCGGACCATATACTTATTCTTGGACAGGATCAGATGGCTTGAATGGTTCTCAGAGTTCGGTTATAAAATATTATTCTACTCCTGGTTCCAAGAGCGCTATTGTTACCGTCACATCGGCTGACGGTAAAACCGGTATCAAAGCTTGTAGCAATTCTCTAACTATTGCTAGTGCTTACAAAGCTCCAATCAAAAAGACTGTTGCGACTCCGGTCGCTCCAGTTATTACAAAGAATACAGATACTACTGCTGTCTCCAATTCAGTTAATTCTGTAAATGATGACAAGGCAAACACCAATACTTCTGTCGCCAATCTTCTTTCATTGAATAATGTACCTTGGGGTTGGGTTTCAGTAATAATCATACTGATCCTATTCTTCACGGTGATGTATCTATTGTTCAATCGTAAAAAGATCTAATTGCTTGCGACGCGTGAGCTCCAAATAAAAACAAAAACCCTTCGACTACGCTCAGGGTTTTTGTTTTGTTATTTTCTGGGCTATAATAGTCTTATTATGAATATGACTATAGAAGAAATATCCGGAATAGCTCCAGATGTAATCCCTGAGGCCGAAAAGAATGAAAATCACACCAATCCTTATATATCTTTTTCAAGACTTGAGGATTTGTGTAGGGATGATGAGGATCTTAAGGAGTTGTTGGATCAAGTAGTCCTTTATTCTCTTAAATACACAGAGACTGTTTGTAAATTTGAGCAGATCGTTAAGAATCAGGAAAAAGATGCAGAAGCTCGAAAAGATATCGAATCTCTTAGAACAAGAACACATGATGCAACTATAGATGCCATTAATATTTTAGCTAGAACTGTAAAGAAAAAGGGTAAAGATAACTCTTGGATTTCAAGAGTTAGTACAGATGGAAGGCCCGGTTATATGAAATTTGCTATTTTACTTGCTTTTGAATATGTGTTAAAGTGTGAATCCGATGAATGATCAAAAGACTTTGATACTGCGTTATGCAGAGATTATGTTGATCGAAAGTCGTCTTGTCAGGGGAGGTGAGAGAATTACCCAAGAACTGATCGATGAGAAGCATAAGATCGAATCAGAGTTATCGCTTAGCTCCGATGAGATCTTGAAAAAAGCTCGGCAAATGTTGAGCTCATAACAAACGCCCGGAAATCAGATGTTTTCCGGGTGTCTCTTTTTATTATCTTCTTTCTTTGATTTCTGCCACCAACTTCTCCACCACCTCCTTAACATCCAACTGTCCCACTTGCCCCTTATCTCTACTTTCTAAAGTGACTTTGTTTACAGCCACATCTTTGTCGCCAATAATAATGAAGTAAGGAATGCGGGCAGTTTTGGCATTTCTGACCTTCTTGCCGAAGCCGTCGTTCGACAGATCGAGTTCCGAGCGGATCATATTGTCCCTTAATAGATCGCTTACCTTGCGCGCTGTCTCTACGTGAGCTTCTGCTACTGGTATCACTTTTACTTGAATTGGGGAAAGCCAGAGAGGGAAGTTGCCACCAGTGTGTT
>CAYQCS010000114.1:0-1533 GCA_964416105.1 uncultured Candidatus Saccharibacteria bacterium | reverse complement strand
GCAGCCCAGACGTTTGCTTTCGCGCCGGAGCTTTTGTACGTGAGGAGCAATGCAAGACCGATGAAGGTCCACAGGCTCCAGCTCGTGATGTTCGGATGAACCTTTCTCTGGTAGGTCCGGATCGAGTAAGGTATTGCACTTACCACAATCAGAATGCCGGAAATCAGCCCAATCAGTTCTTTATTCAAGAGATACTCCTTTCCACGGTTGAATTTTGAACATTTCTGCTGTGGATACTATCACATAAACATATATAAGTCAAACAAAATCTCTTTCTTATTCATGCTACAATTACAAGCAAAACAAAATGAATACCCAAACCACTATCCAAATAAAAGACAAAGCGCCGGTTTTATTACAAGAGATAAAAAAGGCAAAATCAGTGTTACTACACTGTCATCCCAATCCCGATCCAGATTCCGTCGGTTCCGCTTTGGCGATGAAGTTCGTTCTAGAGCAACTGGGCATCAAGGCAACCGTGATCAAGGGTGATTCCGATATTCCAGAAGCATTCGAGCATTTCCTTGGGTGCAAAGAGATTGTTAAAAAGGATTATTTCGAGATCGATCTATCCCAATACGACTTGTTTATAATCGTGGATAGTGCGAGCAAAAATATGATCTCCAAGAAAAAGCAGGTAGAATTTCCACAGCATCTCAAGACCATTGTTATAGACCATCACAAGAGTAATGAAAATTACGGTAGTATAAACTTGGTTGAATATACTTATCCTGCTACGGCTCAAATTTTGGCCGATCTATTCTTGGAATGGGAAATAAAACTAGATCAGAACATTTCTAGCAATTTATTCTTGGGAATATATTCTGACTCTCTTTTCAAATATCCCGGAGTAAGTACTCATACTTTTGAGATTGCCACCAAGTTATCTGAGAATATAAAAAGCATTTGGGATCTAATTGAGCCTATGGAAACATCTTTTTCACCACACGAGATTACATTCAAGAAAATAGCTCTGAATAATATTAGCACCAGTCTCAACAATCATCTTGTTATTTCAACAGTAAGTCTGGAAGAAATTAAGAAAGAAAAGATAGATACCGAAGAGATAAGAGGTAGTTTCATTTCTACAGAACTACGATCAGTCAAAGGTTGGTTTATTTCGGCCTCTTTGATAGAGACAAAAGAAAATTATGTTGAAATTAGTTTGCGTTCACAAAATGGCGAAAAATATGATGTCTCAAAATTGGCAACAGCTCTAGGTGGTGGTGGTCACAAAGCCGCTGCGGGGACAACACTAAGGATGTCTATCAAAGAAGCCAAAGAACAGTTGCTAAAAAAAGCCGAAGAGTTGTATAATCTGTGAACTTAATAGAATAAAATAATATGAATAATAAACGTTTATTGATAATTCTTGCCGTGGTTATCCTCATCCTTGCAGGTATTCATTGGTCGCAAACTAGTAGTCCGGATTCTTATTTCAATCGTTATGGTAACTTCGATACTGCTACAACAACAGTTAGTTCTACAAATAATAAAAATTTTATGAATCAAATCACAATTGAGACAAGTTTG
>CAYQCS010000113.1:0-1570 GCA_964416105.1 uncultured Candidatus Saccharibacteria bacterium | reverse complement strand
GGGGCGGTGATGGCTGTACCGGCGCATGATGAGAGAGATTGGGAGTTTGCTAAGAAGTATGGTCTGGCAATCAAACAAGTAGTTGTACCGTATTTTGAAAATAAACTGCATCCTTCCAGAGACGGCTTACCTATTGTTAAAAGAAATCAAATAAGTTGCATTTTAAGAAATCCGAGAACTGATCAATATGCTTATCTTGAGTGGAATAAAAAATTTGGCTGGGCAACATTTATTGGTGGTGGTATCGAGAAAGAGGAAAGTGCTGAGCAAGCTATTAAGAGGGAGATTTTAGAAGAATCTGGATACAAAAATATTAAGATTATTAGAGAAATTGCACAGGTTTGTGGTGGTGGTTATGCTGCTCACAAAAATGAAAATAGATTTTCATTTAGAACTTCATTTTTATGTGAACTAATAGATGAAGAAAAAAATGAAGTTATCGAAGAAGAAAAAATTAAACATGAGATAAAGTGGGTTAATAAAGATCAGATAGCTAATATTGTTAACGTTGAATCGGATATGTATATTTGGGATATCTACATAAATGGTTTTACTAAAGCTTTTGTCGGTGATGGTTATCTAACAAACTCCTCCCAATTCAATGGCAAAGATTCTGAATCTGTTAAAAAAGAGATTACCGAGCATGTCGGTGGCAAATGGGTGACGAAATATAAACTTCGTGATTGGGTCTTCTCAAGGCAAAGATATTGGGGAGAACCGATCCCAGTTATTCATTGCGAGAACTGCAAACTGATCAATCCTGCCGGAAATGGTATCGTACCTGTTCCTGAAAAAGATCTGCCAGTTGTTTTGCCAAAAGTTAAATCTTACGAGCCGACCGGTACGGGTGAATCACCTTTGGCCAAGATCGATAAGTGGGTCAATGTTAAATGTCCTATTTGTAAAGGTAAAGCCAAAAGAGAAACCAATACTATGCCACAGTGGGCTGGTTCATCTTGGTACTATTTGCGTTACGAAGACCCAAAGAACAAAAAAGCTTTGGTTGATTCTAAGAAAGAGAAATATTGGTCGCCAGTTGATCTGTATGTCGGTGGGGCAGAGCATGCCACGCGCCATCTTATCTATGCGCGCTTCTGGCACAAGTTCCTTTATGATATTGGCACGGTCTCTACGATTGAACCATTTATAAAACTTCAGCACGTTGGCCTGATCATGGGTGAAGATGGTAGAAAGATGTCAAAAAGATTTGGTAATGTTGTCAATCCAGACGAAATTGTAAAAAACTATGGGGCCGATTCACTCCGTCTTTATGAAATGTTCATGGGGCCTTTTGATCAGCAGATATCTTGGAATACGGATAGTATTGCGGGGGTGAGGAGGTTTATTGAGAAGGTGTGGAGAGCAGTAGAAAAGCTCAAAGCTCCCGCCTCCGCTAAAGCTTCCTCCTTCGCTAAAGCTTTGGAGGACAAGTCGGCGGGCAGGCAAAACACAAATTCCAAAAGGAATGCAGGTGAAAATGACGGAGGGGGTAATAGTTTGCCGGTTTTGATCAACAAGACAGTGAAAAAAGTTACGGAGGATATAGAGAATATGAGGTTCAATACGGCGA
>CAYQCS010000112.1:0-1573 GCA_964416105.1 uncultured Candidatus Saccharibacteria bacterium | reverse complement strand
ACCAAAAGAAGAACGGTTACTACAACCAAAAGAAAAGTAGCTAGACGAACTTCTGATCCAATTGTGACGCTGTCGCCGTTTTGATTTGGAGGCATAAAAATTTCTGCCTATACATTATATCAGATAAAGAAAACGACTATTAAATAATTTTGATTAGTTGAAGAATTTCTGTAACCTATAACTCACGAAACCAAGTAAACCAAGCTGAATAGTTGGTGTCAGTCCGGTTCTTATGAGTGGTAAGAGTGGCATGAGGTCATTATAAGACCAGCGACCGGTCGCAAGTGCATACCATTCGATAACTACGGCTATAATAATTCCCACCACTATTATGAGCCAATCTTTCTTTGCCAAAGCTGGAAAAAAGATAAAAGGTAAAGCGATAATGGTGATCATAACCGCATCGGCCAGCGTTGCTCTTGCAAGAATAAATTCGGTTATCTGCCCTCCTCTGTAGTTACTATAAAGAAAAACATGAAGATTCTCCCAGATGAGGTTTAGGAGAAAAGAAATTACAAATATAAAAAATATTTTTTTGAGAAATTGGTTTATAAGCATTATGTTGAATCAAATATAATTCATTAACTGCCGATACTCTTTTTCATGCGGGACCATGGGTTCACCCTTACCATCAACCCATTTCTTAAATTCACCTACAGTAAGAAATTTCACCTCTTCTACTTCTCCATCAGTTAATTTTATTCTGGAATTATCTATATCTTTTTTAACAAGATAAACATCCTGAAATTCATTATTAATATATGTACCGTCATTCAAAACAATGTGTTCTTCTAGTGTAAATAGATATTCAAATTCTGATTCAGACACATCCAAACCAAGTTCTTCCTTTGTCTCTCGCTGAGCAGCTTCCAAGCTGGTCTGACCCGCAGAAATATGTCCTGAAGCAGAAATATCCCAGTAAAGAGGATACGCCTTCCTATTTCTTTCACGTTTTTGAATAAGCAATTCATTCTTTGAATTCAAAATCCAGACGTGAACAGTCCTATGAATAAGCCCGGCTTGATGAACTTCATCAAATGATTTAATCTGACCAGTCTTATTGCCTTTATCATCTAAAATATCTACATATTCCATGTGTAAATCATATCACAGTTAAAATTCTCTGTGGCTTAATTAAAGTCGTTTTAGGAAAATTAAGATGGAGTGCCGTCGTAGAGAATGTTACCTACGGTGAGCTTGTCGAACCAGAACTGTGGTTGAGAAAAGGAATGATCTCACGATTCATCTTCCAACCTCTTAATAAGACTGTTTAGATTATTGACTTTTAATGCTTTAAGAGTAGTATCAACACCAGAAGTAGCTCTACTTCTCCAACAAGGGCTTTTGCCCGCTCAAGCTATCCCATAGCTTGCTGTCTCAATGACGATTGTTGGTATATGAAAGGAAAAATCATATGGGAGACAGGGCTAACAGGACATACATCTGGAATTTCGCCAGAACCCTGATGGGTCAACTCAGTGTCGACGTGCCTCGTGGCGAGGTTGGGATCAGTAGTTACAAATACGATCTTATCGCCGCTGGAATCAGAGCCGATTTGACCGAACGAGTGTTT
>CAYQCS010000111.1:0-1606 GCA_964416105.1 uncultured Candidatus Saccharibacteria bacterium | reverse complement strand
TCTTCCTTGGTACCCAATTTCATCCAGAATTCCTGGCGCGTCCGCTCTCGCCACACCCTCTGTTTACGGAGTTCATGAAGGCCTCCAAAGAGAGGGGTAAACATAAAGAGAAGAAAGAAACAAAAAAAGAGTTTTCTATTATGGATGAAAAGATTTTAGTGGATGAGGTTAAATAAATGAATATAGAAGTCGGTATAATTCTTGCTTTTGTAGCAATGCTCTCTTGGGGTTTTGGGGATTTCTTGATGCAAAGATCGATAAGAAGGCTGGGGAATTGGCGAACCCTCTTTTTTATTTCCACAACAGGAGCGGTAATGTTATTACCTTTTGTCTGGAATAATATACCTGACATATTTTCTCCGGATTCGAGAAGCATATTAACCGTTCTGTTGCTCAGCAGTCTTATCTTATTCGTAGCCGCAGTCTTGGATTTCGAAGCCTTGAAAAGAGGTAAACTAGCTATTGTTGAACCTATTTGGTCAGTGGAAGTTCCTGTAGCCGGAATATTGGCGTTCATCATTCTTAGAGAAGAAATATCTTTATTGCAAATAATATTGATAGCAACTTTACTTGTTTCTCTGATCGTCTTGTCTGTAAAAGAAAATATTCAAATAAAAAGATTTATTTTAGAAAAAGGTGCTATCTATGCTTTTCTTGGAGCTTTGTTTATGGGTGTTGCCAACTTTATGGTTGGTTGGGGTGGTCGTCTATCCGATCCACTTATGGTTAATTTTTTCGTAGATGTTCTGATAGCTATATTGTCTGGCTTGTATCTTTTGGTTAGTAAACAATTACAGAGCTCTTTCGGCAGTTTTAGAGACAATTTTAATATACTACTTTCAGCCTCTATTCTGGACAAGATCGCTTGGATAGCTTTTGTCTTTGCTATGGTATTTGCCCCAATCGCTATCGCTACAGCACTGTCAGAAAGTTATATAATCGTTGCTGTTATTCTGGGTTTGTCTTTGAATAAGGAGAGATTAAATAAATATCAAAAGTGGGGAATGATTCTTGCAATAATCTCGGCAGTTATATTAGTTAGCGTCACATCCCTATAAAAAACAATCCCACCGCGAGGGTGGGATGTGTGACCAAGCGGTGTCCGTTATTCACTGCCTAGCTGTTACCATTGCCAGTTCGTATTTTCTAAGAAGATCTTCGAGCTCCGCTATGCTGATAGATACGATTTCCGAATTGCAAGTACCACTCGGAATCTCTATCGAGCAATCTGGCGAAATTCCGAGTTTAAGACACTTTTTGACCATATGTTGAACCATTCGCCTGCCGTCGCTGTTCAAAGCTACTTTTTCGAAACGGTCTTTTGGTGTTGTGTCCGAGTAATCGGAAATGTCAATTGAATAAGGTGTGCTAGTTGTGTTCATGCTCTACATTGTTTTATACTCCTTTTTGCGCTATCCTGCAATGTGTGTTTTGCGGGATCGTCTAATGGGTCTCCTACGTTCTGTTTTGCTTCGCTACACAGAACTTCGGAGGACCGAGAATCGACTTTGATGATATTATTAGTCGGTATAGGTGTTTGTGAAGTTTATTACATTGCGGGATCGTCTAATGGTAGGACACAGCTCTCTGAAAGCTGTTATCTTGG
>CAYQCS010000110.1:0-1610 GCA_964416105.1 uncultured Candidatus Saccharibacteria bacterium | reverse complement strand
ACTTTGACCAAGTTACCATCGACGACGCGGGTAAAAGCTAGATCGGCGATAGAGGCGTGACGGTTGCCTATAATATCATGCGAGACCAGATCTTCTTCGGTAACGGTAAATATTCCATTCCAGCGCGGTGTCGAGGCGGCTTTTTTGAGTAAATCATTGACTTCCTCTACGGTCGTAGCTCTTTTGGCGATAAAAGTAACATCGACGATAGAACCACAGACAACGGGCACTCTGATAGATATACCATCAAATTTGTTTTTGAGTTGAGGCAAAGCTTTTGTGACAGCGATAGCGGCTCCGGTAGAAGAAGGAACGATGTTTTGTGCGGCGGCGCGACCTTCACGGAGATCTTTTTTGGAAGGACCATCCACCAGAGCTTGGCTAGCAGTATAACCATGGACGGTATTCAAGATCGCTTTTTCGATACCAATAGTCTCATCCAGAATAGCCATGAGAGGACTAGCGGCATTTGTGGTACAAGAAGCGTTGGATGATATCTGGTAATTTTGAAGTTGGTCTTCATTCATGGCCATAAGGACAGTAACACCTCTGACGGTAGAATCTTCTTTATCTTTAATAGGTGCGGAGACAACCACACGCTTGGCTCCGGCTGTGATGTGTACATTTGCTTTCTCGCTAGAAGTAAATAAACCAGTACATTCTACGACTACATCTATATCCAGACTTTTCCAAGGATATTTCGTAGGATCTTTTTCGCTTATATACAAAACATTTACTCCGTCGACGACAAGAGAGTTGGTTTTTTCATCCACAGTAACATCATATGGTGCTACACCATAGGCTGTATCGTATTTGAGAAGATAAGCGAAGTTGTGGATATCACCAAGATCATTGACTACGACAACCTCTATGTCATTTCTCTCTTTGGCGACTTTTAGAAAAGCTCTACCGATGCGACCGAGACCATTTATAGCTACACGAGTTTTTTTCATATTCATAAGATGGACTTATTTATATGAGAGAATTATAGCATACTTAGTTTTATCAAAGTCTACATTTATTTTTTACTATAAAAATGCGGCACGAGATCAGATTGGGATATATATTTTGATGCTTGATTAACAATACCTTTCAAGGTTCCTTTTGCTATTGGATTATGATTAGGAATAATCAATGTTTGATTTACACCAAGAAATATACGGCGCATTTTTATATGACTACCACTCTGGTCGTGTACATTAAATCCAAAACTCTCAAGAATTTTAATAACTTGTTTGGCTGATAGCTGTCTAAGCATTACTCCCATATAGATTTACAGGAAGTTCAAAACTAGTAAGTATGGAAGGTTTTGGACCAAATCCAAGAGAGCTATAATCTTCATCTTTAAAGAAAAGCTTAACAGCATCTATAATATTTCTTTTTAATTCTTCAAAAGTTTTTCCTTCTGTAACAATTGGAATATTTACGCCTTCGGCGGTATATACATTGTCTTCATTCGAGATAAAAAATTGAATGATATTTTTCATGATTTAAGATTAACATATTTCAAGACAAATTCAATCTTTAAATTTTCATGTTATTATTAACACGCTCAAAAAGCGGGTATGGTTTAGTGGTAGAATGCGACCTTCCCAAGGTTGAGACGCGAG
>CAYQCS010000109.1:0-1633 GCA_964416105.1 uncultured Candidatus Saccharibacteria bacterium | reverse complement strand
AATTATAGACTTGATAACACTTCTCAAAGAATCAAAATGTACATTCGTACCAACTTTAGTACTTGAGCTCGCAACGATATCATTTCGTCCGTCACCCTCATAATCCACAGCCAACTTTGGAGAATTGTTCGAGAGTTTAGGTATAGTAGACATTTCGCTTGATCTCGAATAGATCGTGGTAGTAGCAATAGTGAGAGGGTTTACTGGTATAACCGGATAAACAACCGTATCAAGGATCTTGTCATTTCTGACTCTAGAAATATCAAAAGTGAATTCCCCAAAGCCATTACCATTTATGCTTACATCATATTTATTACCATCATTATCTGGCAAATAAACATAATTGTCATAGCCACCAAAACCATCGTGTATCCTTTCAAAACGAGACCCGGGTATATTTTCATCATAATAAGTATACAGATCATCTTCAACATCTTCCATACCATTTGGTTTTTGTGATATTCCAACATGCTTACCCTTACTATCATAAACATGAAGATCTACAGGGGAATGAGTGGCTAAAACCAAGGTGACCGGTTCTTGGCTTTGGGTAGAATAGCCTACTGTAACACCTTTTATCCCAGATAGTTTTTCATTGGTTTTATTGTCGTCTGATTGATTCTTGATAATTGTATCAATGGCTACAATAGTTGAAGATGCTCCCAGAATATTGGCATGATTTATCGCTCTATCTTCCTCAACAGAAACCTCTTCCAGGTCTAGTGAAACTGGCGTGCCAGAATTATACGAAGCGCTTTTGGCCAAAACTGTACCATCACCGTCATCGGTAATAATCGGTTTATAAGTAGTTACATTCTTGCAAATACCAAGGAAACACTTTTTCTTTTCAAAATAATTGACCCCTGTAGCTGTCTTATCACCTTTACCAACAATAGCCCATTTGGCTATAGAAGATGGCCAGTAAAAAGGATCTAGTATTCCATGAATGAATTCGGAGGCCAAAAGTATGGTCGCATTACCTTCTATTGGCAAATTGGTATTTGTTAGTGGGTCCTTTCTGACGTTGGCACTGTCAACAATAAACGACTTTTGATCTTCGAAATTTTGTATTTCTTTGGGATAAGAACCGTCATTTATATCTTTAACTGTCGTTGAAGCAAAAGTTATTGTTGGAGTTAGGATATTTGAGAAAAAAGAGAAAGAAGGTAAAAGAGAATAAGCACTTAACATATTTATTCCGAGATTTCGGGAAATATTTTTATTCAAGATCAAACCACCGGCTATAGATTGGCCATCTCCATGAAGTAAACCCAGTATAGCCTGTGGTGTACCGAGATACGGCACGGCAACTGAAATTACCGAATCGACAAGATTTGACTGATTTATCTCTTCTAGTTTTCTCAATAAATATTTTGTAACGAGACCACCGTTGCTATGGGCAACAATTGTAACCTTGCCAGTTTTGGAATTACTAGCCAACTCTTTCAGAGAATCAATAAGAGAATCGTTTCTATCTTCTCTTTTTTCTAAACCACTGACTACTTCGTCTATAGACTTTCTCCAATCGTAGCCAAAAGCTTTCCAATTATTGATATCCCCATTGGTTTTCAGACTATCTAAATATTTCATGAATTCTCCATAAACATCCTTCAGGCCAAAAGCTTTTGAAATC
>CAYQCS010000108.1:0-1665 GCA_964416105.1 uncultured Candidatus Saccharibacteria bacterium | reverse complement strand
TAGTGGTCGTAGCGGCTTCTTGAATAAGTTTTTCAAATTCTGCATAACTAGGTGGGTTATTTATAAACTTACCATTGACAAAGAAAGTTGGAGTGGCATTGATACCGATCTTTTGACCTTCTTTGGCGTTGTCATCAATTCTCTTTCTCAGAGTCGTACTTGCCATGTCCTCACTAAACTTGGCACTATTCAAGCCAAGACTTTCTGCGTACTTAACAAATTCCGGTTTTGGATCTGCAAGCTCAACCCACTCATCATAATTCTCAAAAAGAGCTTTGTACATATCGAAGGATTTACCCTGAACACCAGCAGATTCAAAAGCCAAAGCGGCAGGAATGGCATTCGGATGCTGTGGTAATGGAAAATGCCTGTAGATAAAACGAACTGAAGTAGTTGAATTTAACAATTTATCAACAAAATAATAATAGGTTCTGCAAGCCGGACATTGGAAATCGCTATATTCTATAAGCGTAAAGACGCCGTCGCTTTTACCAAAAATATAATCGCTTTCGTTAACGGGAGCCGGATCCTTCGGTTCTTGGCTCGTAACTGGTTTATTCATAGCAACGATAAGACCCCAGACGATCAATGCCAGAACAACGAAAAAACCTGACCAAAACATTATTCTTTTTGTATTCATATGGAACAAGTCTAAAGGAGAAATTGGATATAATCAAGGCTAGACTAATTGAGCAAAGTGAAGTAAGAGATATATACCGATAAAATTCATTACAAAAGATATTGGTATCAAAAGAGATGTTTTGACTTTGGAAAGACCGAGTAAAGTCAAACCGAGCTCATCTGGCAAAGGTGAAGCAATGATCAAGGCCCCCAAAAAAGGAGATAAATATTTCATAAATCCCAAGTGAAATGAGCTCAGAATTCTTTTTATTACCGAAGGCCTGATCGAAGACATTAGATCTTTGGCAAAGCGATCTTTGATAAAAAAGAAAAGGATAAGATCACCACATAGAGCCCCAAGCGCGCCCCATGTCGATATTGTTATTATCGAAATATCTTTGATGCTGACTAAAGCAACAGAAGAAGGAGCAACAGTAAAAACTGAAGTGAAAAAGATCCCGGCGAAGAAACTGGCAAATATCTGGCTACCAAATATATTTACAAGCCAATCAATTATCCCAAGCTGGGATAGTATCAGAGCCAAAACTGCCCCCAGAAATACAAAGGCAATATCCAAAGAAAGTTCTCTTCTAGCTTTTTTTATTCTCATAATCTTGTTTCGATTGATCTTTTATAATTTTTCCTAAAAATACTTTTGGCCCATTCTATAAGGATGATATTCAAAAGACCAACCAAAAGAACTCCCAGGATCCAACCAAAAGACAAAGGTACCGTACTGAATAAATCCTGAAAGACTGGAAGATATATACCTGCAACCATAAGAATAAGTCCAACTATAATACCAGTTGTCAAATAACGGTTGGAAAACAAATTATAAGATAATATACTTTTATCAAAACTTCTAACCGATAAAGACAAGATCAGAGTATAGGTTCCAAATGCGGCAAAGATAAATGTGCGGACCGTCGCTTCATCGTATTTGAAATGCATCAAGATAAAATAGATGACAAATAACAATATACTAGTCGAAAGCCCTATAACTAAAATTAAAAATTTCATAAGAGGATCAAAAAGTTTGATTTG
>CAYQCS010000107.1:0-1801 GCA_964416105.1 uncultured Candidatus Saccharibacteria bacterium | reverse complement strand
ACGAGAAAAACCCTCGCAAGATCACCGACAAGCAGATGGAGGATTTAAAAGTAAGTTTAACCAAGTTCAACCTTGCCGAGATCCCCGCCATCAATCTCGACGGAAAGATCTGCGCGGGGCACCAACGCATCAAGGCACTTCAACTCCTTGGTCGTGGAGAGGAATTGATTGAGGTACGCACTCCAAATAGAAAACTCACCCCTTCCGAGTTCAAACAATACCTCCTCACTTCAAATCGGAGTGGCGGGTCTTGGGACTTCGACATCCTCGCAAGCGACTTCGATATCGACACCCTGCTTGTATCAGGCTTCGATTCAAGCGATCTGACCAACATCTTCGATGATTCGCTTGAGGTAAGTGATGACAACTTTGATGAAGAAAAAGAATTAGAAAAGGCAAAGAATACGGATATCAAAAGTGGCGACTACTTTGCTCTCGGTCGTCACAGATTGCTCTGTGGAAATTCTCTTGATCCAAATACGATAAAGAAACTGATGGATGGAAAAAGGGCTGACATGGTAAATGATGATCCGCCATTTAACATCAATTTAAGTTATGACAAAGGTGTTGGGAATAAAGCTAAGTATGGTGGTACAACTAACGATAACAAATCTGAAGCTGAATACAGAAATTTCCTCACGATACTTATACAGAACGCACTTTCTGTATCAAAGAAAGATGCCCACATCATGTTTTGGTGTGATGAGCGATATGTATATCTGCTACAGGAAATATACAAAGGATTTGGCATTGATTCGAAGCGACTGTGTATTTGGATCAAGGATAACGCTTCGCCCACTCCGAATGTCGCCTTCAACAAAGTAACCGAATACTGCGTATATGGCACTGTTGGCTCACCATTCCTCTCTGACAAAGTGAAAAATCTCAATGAGATATTGAACAAAGAAGCAACGACTGGCAACCGATTGAGCGACGACATCCTCGACATGCTCAATATCTGGCTCGTCAAAAGACTGCCGTCGCAGGAATACCAACATCCCACCCAAAAGCCACCAACGCTCCATGAAAAAGCATTACGAAGATGCACGAGGCCTGGAGATATCGTTCTCGATTTAACAGCGGGGTCAGGAAGCATCATGTCTGCGTGCGAGCAACTGAAACGCACAGCATATCTATGCGAGATGGAACCAGTTTTCTGTCAGCTCATCATTAACAGGTTTAAGCAACTCAATCCCAATGAAAAAGTCACAAAACTCAATTAAGGCAGGAACCATTTGGAAACTAGGTGATCATATTCTTGGGTGTGGTGACAGTAGAGACAAAGAGTTTGTGGCGAAGGTTGTTGGTAAGCAGAAAATCAAGGCGATAATCATTGATCCACTATACGGTGTAGCTGTAACTGAATCTAAAAGAAACTTCCAAAGCCTGAAGAAAGACAAGGTGATCGAAAACGACCATATTCAAACTGATGATGAGTATATAGCTTTCACTAAAGAATGGATTGGTGCAGTTACCCCACATCTTGAAAAGAAGAATGCCTTTTACATCTTCAACTCCGACAAGATGATATTCGCTCTGCGTGAAGCGATGGTACAAGCAGGATGCAAATTCGCCCAACTCATCGTGTGGGTAAAGACTCATGCAGTCATAGGGCGAATGGACTATGCACCAATGCACGAACTCATCGCATATGGATGGCGTGGAACACACGAATTCCTTAGGCCAAAAGACAAATCAGTGATCATATACCCCAAACCGAACAAAAGTCCGATGCACCCAACGACTAAACCAATACCTCTCATTCGACACCTCATTCTCAACAGCACCAGAATCAACGATG
>CAYQCS010000106.1:0-1848 GCA_964416105.1 uncultured Candidatus Saccharibacteria bacterium | reverse complement strand
ATCTTTCTGCTAACAAAAAAGCATTTATTGTATCCTCAGCTGTCATAGTACTTGTTACTGTAGCAAACTGTATTCCAGTAAATATATCAATGAATGTTCTCTGGTATTTGCGTATATTATCTTCCCAGACATACTTGGCATCCATTTGCACCACTTCACCTGGAGCCTTAGGTATTACATGGTCTTTTAGAGGTTCATACCAAGCCAATCTCTTCTGTGGTCTGAATACTAAATCTTTCTTTTTGTAAAATTTGTATATAGCTGTAGTAGATATATCTACCCCAAATCTTCTCTTAATCAACAACTTCATTTTGAGTGGACCATAGTTTATCCTCTTCTTTTCATTACAGATGAATATTTTAATATCCTCCTTAATTTTTGTTTGAGGATGTTCTTTCTTTGATATATATTTCTTACTACCAAGATCCTTTGATCTCCATTTGTAGTATGTTTTCCTTGATATGAAGTAAAGACCGCAAACTTCATCTACTGTTTTACCTGCTTTTTCAACCAAGAAGTACCATTTTTGTCTTACCTTAGGTTCATATGCTGATCTCTGATTTTTGTTTGCCATTTTAATATGTTTTTTGAATTTTTGCCGTAATATTTGTAATAGTTAACCTTTGTCACCCCAATCTATCACAAATGTCACCCCATAAGGTTAACTGTACGTAGTTTTTTGATCTTCGGGATGTGGTTTACTTCGAGCTTGTCGAGAAGAACATCCCGAAAACCTCGGTTTTGAGCCATCTTTTATGATGATGACCTATATTTTAAGCCGTATTTTTGCTATTCCGGGATGTCTCTCGACAGGCTCGAGATAAATGACACATCCCCGGAATTCCCGATGTCAGACATCGGGAAAAAATCGGGATAAATCTGATCTCGGGGATATTGACAATATATCTATATTATAGTAGCGTATTTAAGGATTCCAAACGAAACAATCAACGAGAGAAAGTGAGGTTTGTTTGAAAGATCGCATCAAAATTCTTGTGTGCCATGGCGCGTGGTGTCAAGGAAAACATTTACAGGAATGGTTGTCGGCCGGAGGGACTGACCAAGAGTTTGAAATCGTTGCCCCCGATCTCTACGGTCATGGTGACCGGAGCGAGTGTCTTGATAACGTTTCCTTGGATTTGTATGTTGGTGAGATGTGTCGACGTCTCCAAGCAATGGGACCTTCGCATCTGGTTGGTCATTCGTTAGGCGGACTAGTTATGCAGAAGGTGGCCGAGCTCGAACCCCGTCTGGCCCTGAGCTTGACTCTTCTCGGTAGTACTCCTCCCAAAGGGATTCGCGTTCCTTTCAATTGGAGGTTTTCGAAATCGCGCTACTGGCGAGCCTTGGCGCTTGGTGAATCGTTCGAGGTTGGTCTGGCGGAAAAGGAACACTTCTTCCCTGATCTTCCGTCAGGTGTGACTCTTTGCCGGGAATCTGGAAGAGTGTGTCGAGAAGTCCTTCGAGGGTATCCCGTCAAGTCACTTTTCCCAATTCCAGTTTTTGTTTACGCCGGTGAATACGATCCGTTCTTTCCTCCTCATGTTCAATACGCAATTGCAGAATACCATCAGGGTCCGATTATTCTCGGAGCCCAGATGACGGTCTACGAGTGTGGACACATGTTTCACTTTTCGCCGGTACGAGACAGGATCCGTACCGATATTCTGTTCGCCATTCGAGTGGCGAATTGCCTTGGGTAGAGACTTGTGTTATTTGCAAGCCACAGCGTTCGCGCTGTGGCTTTTCTATTCCGGGGATGTGTCTCTCGACTTCGCTCCCTCGAATAATCTCGGGACAGGTCGAGATAAATCACATCCCCGTTTCCCCGATGTCTGACATCGGGGA
>CAYQCS010000105.1:0-1853 GCA_964416105.1 uncultured Candidatus Saccharibacteria bacterium | reverse complement strand
ATCCTTTTCCATTTACTGTTCTGACTGAACCAGTTGGAACAGATAGGTTTACACTTACATCTGAACTCAACTTATCAGTTCCAGAAAGGACTGTTCCGGAAACAACAAATATTCTATCAGTGCCAGGAACTACAACGGCATTTATACCCTCAAATCTGACCAAATAGTCAGATCCAACAGTAATTTCTGTTGCATCAGTTGAAGATGTTATAGGTTTTTCTGCAATTACAGCACCTGTGCTATCTTTCAAAGTTACTTTGCTGAAATATAGCCATGGTCTTTTGTCGAATCTGACATCAAACCTAGTTACCGCAACACTACCAGCTGTTGCTTGAGCTTTGACAGCAACCATGTCCTTTGTTTCACCTTTCTTGATTGTTATATTACCAGCATAACTAGACAAAGATAAAGTTACTGAACCATCTGTATTCCCTAAACCTACAGCAGGAACATTTCCTGAACCAGGAACTGGGGTACAGACATAACCAGCAGGGCAATCGGTTGTTGGAGGAACCGCAGCAACACCGCCTCCAGCATTCAAAGCACCACGAGTCAAAGGACCTACGAAGCCGGTATTAGGAATACCTCTTGAAGCTTGATAAGCCATAACAGCGGCCTTTGTTTGTGAACCGAAGTAACCCTTTGATACACCAGCAGCGATAGCTGGAATATTAAAGCCATTAGCCATTAACCAAGTCTGTAGAGCAACAACATCAGCGCCTGCTGAACCAACGGTCAAGTTGGTATTGAAGACGTATCCTTGTGCTCCTGCAACCAAAGCGAGTGCCAATACGGCAAAGCCGGATGCAATTAGAACTTTTTTCATACGTATGATTTTTATAATTAATGCATCTTCTCTTTTTTATTTTAAATATATTTAGAGAAATTAATGCAGTTTGTAAACTAATAATTCCACTTCCTCACTCTTGTATTATCGACACACAAGAACAAGGAGTTTGTGGGCAAACTAATATATGAAACAAAATATAGATGACGACATACTATAGTTTGTATTCACAGAACTTATAGAACCAAAACAAGCACCTATTTTTTCATAAGCACTTGCCTATTGATTTTTCAAAGTTCATTTCTCAGTATACCTACTCTGCAAATTAACACAGATAAGATATGCTCTGAGACGAATATGCAAAATAATTCACATACTCGTTACAAAACATTATATCTATAAATAAGCAAAGGTACAAAATTCAATGTGGATAACAGAATTAAATAGAAAAATTATTAAACAATTAACTAATAAACAACTCCCTAATACTAGAGCAAAAGGTCAAAAAAGTCAATTATTTCCTCTAAGAGAATATCGACTCCATCTTCTTTCTCCATCTTTTCTAATCAACCCTTTTTCAACCAATACAATCAATTCTCTTTGGATGGTCTTCTCACTACAATCAGTGATAACTTTAGAAAAGTCTTTTATGGTTAGGTTTGACTGAGAACTAAGTATCGATAATATCGTTTCTTGTCTATGATTTTTCTTATCATGACCAACCAGATGACCTTTTGTATAACCTTGTTTATCTTGACTATTTTGATCGAAACCTGATTTCTGACTTTTATAATAATCTACTTTATTTCCACTATCTGTCTTATTTATTGACTTAAAACCAGAGGCAAAAAGATCTGGTGTCTTAAAAAAAGATTCCGACAAAATATAACCGGCATTTTCGGCATTTTGAGCCAAACGATCCTTCAGCATAACGACAATTCCATCTATTTCCCTAACCAAAAGACGATGGTTCATCTCTGAAATTAGATTGGAAACCTTGGCTACATTAAGTAAAGAGAGGGTTTCGAGAGCGGCAGTAAACAAAGATTGAATGATGACATTTTTA
>CAYQCS010000104.1:0-1859 GCA_964416105.1 uncultured Candidatus Saccharibacteria bacterium | reverse complement strand
GGGTAGCACTACTCATAGACGAGATTATTGTGGTTGGTCATGGTAAAACTCTTAAAGGAGCAAAAGTGATGGCTATAAAAAATGGTTACGATCATCCTATCTTCACTCGTGTGCCGTCGAATTTATCAGCTTTTGCCGGTGGCGCTTTATGAGATTTAAATACAAAACCTACGAAAATTCGTTGGTGGTAAGATTTCTATCTACTATAATCACGAAATCACTTTGAAAGTTGGTAAATATTCATTTGAAACAGAAGTAGGATTCATACCAAATTTGGGTGGCAATATTGTTTCGTATGGTATTGTAGGTCAAAAAGGTTTTTTCGACAGATTTGTTATTAGGTTTGATTATATTAAAGGAGAAATTGAATTAACAAAGAAAAGCTAGGGGATGTCACACTTCCCCTTTTTCTGCTATATTTTATCCATGAAAGATATAATACAAAAAGAACACCGTGTTTTGCGCGAAGTTGAAAAATCTGTTACAAAAGAAGAGATCGGCAGTGCGAGGATAAAGAAAATAATCGAAGAGATGAGTACTGCTATGGCTAACCAGAGAGACGGTGTCGCTATAGCCGCACCACAGATCGGAGAAAATCTACGGATATTCGTAGTTTCTGGAAGAATCCTAAAACATGCAGATAGCTCTTACAAAGGAGATGATCGCGATCTCGTTTTCATAAATCCAGAGATCATCAAACTTTCAAAAGAGAAAAAAGATGTTGAAGAGGGTTGTCTGTCCGTACGTTGGCTTTATGGCAAAGTCAGAAGATCAGTTCGCGCAACTATTAGAGCCTATAATGAAAAAGGGCAAAAAATAGAAAGAGGGGCAAGTGGTGTTCTAGCTCAAATATTTCAGCACGAAACAGATCACTTGAATGGCATACTTTTTACCGACAAAGCAAAAGAGGTCTGGGAAATGTCTGAAGAAGAGATCCAAAGAGTTCAGAGTAGATAATATTTGATATGATAGATAAAAAGAACAAAACGCCATTCATTTTCTTTGGCTCATCCAAGCTCTCGGTTATTGTATTGAACAGGTTGTACGAACTTGGTCTAATTCCAGAGCTAATAGTTACAACACCTGACCAGCCAGTCGGTCGCAAATTGGTTCTGACAGCCAGCATCGTCAAACAATGGGCAAAGGAAAAAAATATAAAAGTTCTTGACCCAGAAAAGCTCGATGACAAATTCATAAAACAATTGCAAGAATTGAACCGCGACTCAAATGGCAATGAAATATCTTCTGTTTTCCTAGTCGCTTCTTATGGCAGGATTATTCCTGAAAAAATAATAAAATTACCTTCAAAAGGTGTTCTCAATATTCACCCTTCTCTATTACCCAAATATCGTGGTCCTTCACCTTTACCAACAGCAATCTTGGAAGATGCAAAGAGGACCGGTGTAACTATTATGCTTCTGGACAAAGAGATGGATCATGGCCCGATCATTGCACAAAAAGAAATTACATTGAATGAATGGCCAATTTACGAGGAGTTTGAGAAAATGATGGCCGAAGAAGGAGCAGTTTTGTTTGCTAGTATTTTGCAAGAATGGATCGGCGGAAATATTCAAGCCAAAGAACAAGAACATAAACAAGCGAGTTATACCAAAAAGATAAAAAAAGAAGATGGACTATTGGATTTATCGACAGATCAATATGAGAACTTCAGAAAGATTCAAGCTTACCATCAGTGGCCTCAAGCTTATTTCATTCATGAACATAATGGCAATAAAATAAGAGTTAAAGTTACAAAGGCCTCTTTTGATAATGGACATTTGGAAATCTTGAAAGTTATACCGGAAGGCAAAAAAGAGATGTTGTATCAAGAATTCGAAAGAGGTTATGGAAGTATTAGA
>CAYQCS010000103.1:0-1873 GCA_964416105.1 uncultured Candidatus Saccharibacteria bacterium | reverse complement strand
ATACGATGGTTAGAATATCGTTTGTGGAGGCTATAGACAGAATTCGTATCTTACCTCGTGTTTTAAAAGACCTTCTAGGTCAATATCTCAATACAAGATGATGTCATTTTATTTTATAAAAAAAATGGTAATATATTCAAATGACAAATATCCAAATTAATAAGGAAAAAATATCAGATATACTCACTCGTGGAGTTGAGGAGATAGTCGATAAAGATGTCCTAGAGAAAAAACTATTAAGTGGTAAAAAATTACGTGTGAAATTTGGTATTGACCCTACGAGTCCGAATATTCATATTGGGCGTTCTATTCCACTTCTCAAGCTCAAAGATTTTCAGGAACTTGGACATACTGTAGTGTTTATTATAGGAGATTCTACTGGGATAATCGGAGATACCTCAGACAAGGAAAGTGAACGGCCTATGTTGTCTAATGAAATAGTTCGAAAAAATCTCCAGACATATATAAAACAAGCAGCAAAAATAATTGATGTCGAAAAGGCGGAGATATATCACAATAGTGAGTGGCTTGACCACCTTACTTATCAAGAAATCGGAAGACAAGCTGAAGTTTTTTCATTAAATTCTTTTATCATGCGTGAAAATATTCGTAGAAGGTTGAATGACTGTAAAAGAGTTTCCTTGCGAGAATTGCTCTATCCACTAATGCAAGGATATGATTCGGTTAAAGTTAGAGCAGATGTTGAGATTGGTGGTACAGATCAGAGATTTAACTTGCTTGCTGGTCGTGATTTACAGCGTGAATATGGTCAAGAGCCACAAGATATAATAACCAATCCTTTGTTGGAGGGTCTTGATGGTAGAAAGATGAGTTCGAGTTGGAACAATACGGTCAATCTACTAGATACACCAAATGATATGTTCGGTAAGATTATGTCTTTAAAAGATGAATTTGTTATTCGATATTTTACTTTTGCTACTCGAGTCTCAATGGAGATAGTCAATACATATTCGGATTTATTAAAGAACAAATCAAATCCTCGTGATATAAAAATAAAACTGGCTTATGAATTAGTTAGAATGTACAACTCAGAGAATATAGCCAAGCAAGCTCAAGAATTTTTCGTAAATACTTTTACGAAGAGGGAGTTACCATCAGACATAATAGAATTTACTGCCGTAAAGTTTGATCTAGCATCTGTTCTACTAGACAGTAAGGCTGTTTCAAGTAAGTCAGAGATGCGTAGGGTTCTTGGTCAAAATGGTGTAAGAGTCAACGGTAAAAATGTTACTGACCCAAAGACAATTTTAGCCAGCGGAGATATTGTTCAGAAGGGCAAATTGTGTATTTTTAAAATACGCTGATCTTATAAAATATGATCCATGATCACATATTCGCAACTTACAAACAAACTATCAAATGGTGAGGCTATTATTAATGAAGATCTATCAAAAATTTTGATTGACTTAAGTGATAATGTAATTTTAGCGAACACTCTGTTGCAAAAAACATTAAATAGTGAAGCATATCAATACGCGTGTAAAATCGTAAATGCATTCTTTTTTGAATTTTTATTAGATAAGAATCATCTAATGATGCATAATTTTGTTGATGGTATAAAAACTGAACCTAAATTAGAACAACTTTTACTTGCAAATGAAATTGAAAAGTCTGAAAGAGACATTCTCTTACAAACATACAATTTATTATGCAAAACAATAAATAATATTGTCGTTATGTCAGAAAATGATGGGTCTTTTTCTAAGGAACGTCAAAATGAGAATAATGAACTTATTTCAGATCTTCAAAGATTGGTTTTAATCTTACGGGTCTAAATCTACATGCCTTACAATCAACATCAACATGCTTATTTATAGTCAATCTTTGTACAAAAAAATATTTAGCAAGCTAT
>CAYQCS010000102.1:0-1876 GCA_964416105.1 uncultured Candidatus Saccharibacteria bacterium | reverse complement strand
GCAGGTCAACATTATAACCCTTCCCCCAGGAAAAGACAATGCTGATAACTCCTATTTTAGACCCGGACGAATACTAATGACAAGGGTCACAATTGTTGTAAACTAAAAGTCATGAACGAAACAATCTTTGCTTTAATCGGCGTCATCGTCGGAGCGGCAATCACTACTCTAATCCTTAGAAACAAAACCAAACCAGATAAAACTTTGGCCGAATATACCGAACAGCTCCTGACCCTGGCCGAAACCAAACTCGGCGCCAAGGGCGACGAGATTAAAGTTGATTTGGTTAATAAAAAAGATTCGATCCAAAAGATCGTTGACGATATCTCTAAACATTTAGAAAAGACTAACGATCGTATCCGCCAGAGCGACGAACAAGCTCTGCAATCTTTCACCCGTCTAGCTCAGCAGCTCGAACAACAAAAGCAACTCACTGAAAATCTCCGCGGCAGTACCGAGGATTTGAAAAAGGTTTTGTCTAATAATCAGCTCCGTGGTCAGTTCGGCGAACAGGTAGCCGAGAATCTGCTCAAGATGGCCGGATTTGTCATCGGGCAAGACTACACTGCCAACCAGGCGCAGGAAATGAACCAGAACCGCCCAGACTTCTGCGTGATGTTGCCCGATAAAACTAAGATTAATATCGACGTGAAGTTCCCCTACACTGCTCTGCAGCGGATGACCGAGACCGACGACAAAGAGGAAAAACGCAAATTTACCGAAATTTTCCGCCGCGACGTCAAAGAAAAAGTGAAACAAGTCACCAGCCGTGACTATATTAACCCCGAAGAAGGCACGGTCGATTTTGTCATTCTGTTTATCCCCAACGAGATGATCTTTAGCTTCATCTACGAACACCTCAACGATGTTTGGGAAGAGGCGATGAACAAAAAGGTTATTCTGGCCGGCCCGTTTAGCTTTACCGCTATGCTTAGGCTCATTAAACAAACTCACAATAACTTCGCTTTCCAGCAAAATATCCACCAAGTTATCGGCTTAATCGGTAAGTTTCGAGCTGAATACGACCGATTTTCCGAGGAATTCGACAAAGTCGGTCAACGTATCGACGCTGCCAGTAAGCAGTATCAAGAAGTTGCGGGCACTCGTTCTCGTCAGCTTGGCCGAGTTATTGATCAGATCGACTCCCACGCCAAGAACCAGGAGAATTTACTCGATAGTTAGCCCTATCTCCCGACGTATCTTTGCCGATTTCGCATGCCCTAAATACCCTAGGTACGAAGGCAGAGATTTGTCCAATTGTTCATTAGTCGATTGATTAATCTTCTTGAGGATCCTCCTAACCGTTTTGTGTCTGGGTATTTGATAGTGAGGTAACACTACGTAGCCAACAAAGTCGATGCCCTGGGAAAGTTTTCGTAGATATATCTTATCTGGGTGAAGATTAAGCTTGAGCCTTTCTTTTAAAAAGATGTTAATCTCAACAAAATAGCCCATAAGTTCAGCCGGATCCTGAGAGAGAACCAGAAAGTCATCAGCATAACGAAGATAGTACTTGGCCTTGAGATGATGCTTGACGAACTTGTCGAGCTGATCCATGTAGACATTGGCAAAAAGCTGACTCGTTAGATTACCCAAAGGCATGCCTTTTCCAGGTGAATGTTCAAAACTCTGCAATATATCAAAGATGATATTCAGGAGTTCTGGATCGGCAATCCTCTCCTTGAGTAAGTTTTTAAGAATCTCGTGATCCACAGAGTCGAAAAATCTTTTGATATCCAACTTTAGAGCCCAACAAGGGTCGGTATAATTACGGCTAACTTTCCGGGCAAAATACACAAGCCGTTCAAAAGCTTTGTGCGTGCCCTTACCAATCCGACACGAGTAAGAATCGTATATAAATGTTTTGTCGAGTTCT
>CAYQCS010000101.1:0-1890 GCA_964416105.1 uncultured Candidatus Saccharibacteria bacterium | reverse complement strand
TCACCAGCCAATGCCATGGCGGTGAATAGTAAGAGTTGTGGCTTATTCTTCTCCCATTCCAGGGATACAAACCAGTTGTTTGTGGCATCACTCGGTCTCAATTCAAAAACAATTCTGTGGTTTTCCTCCATCAGCTCCTTTAGATAACTGGTTTGGAGATTTGTGGTAAATATTTCGCGGTGACTTTCTCGACCGTTTCCATATGACAGATGGACAATAGTCCGGACGGGACACGAAAACTGACATATGCTGTGCAATCTCTGAAGGTAAGTCAAAAGATCCAGGTGTGCAACTCTGAGTAAGCGCTTTTTCAGAGTTGCGGAAAAGAAGGTAACATTTATGCGGTGAACATCGACAAATAACACAGAACCATCGGTGGGACTTTTTGCCAAAACAGAAATCGAATCTCTTTTCATTTTCAATCTTTCGTTATCTGGCGCAATGCCTAGATTTGGTTTTAGGTTACCACAATAGCTGGCAAAATAAAAGGAAAGGGCGCAAGTTTGGGATTTTTTATTTATTATAGAAATGTGGTATCAGATCCGATTGGGTAATATATTTTGATGCCTGGTTGACGATTCCTTTTAGAGTTCCTTTTGCTATAGTGTCATGGTTAGGGACGATTAGCGTTTGATTTATGTTGAATAAGACTCGACGTAATTTAATATGACTTCCAGTCTGATCATGGACAACAAAACCAAAGATTTTTAATATCTTTACAACTTCCTTTCCTGATAATGTTTTAAGCATTGCTCCCATGAAGATTTGCAGGGAGTTCAAAGCTGGTAAGAATTGATGGTCTTGGGCCAAAACCTAGTAATGCAGGTTCCTCATCTTTGAAAAACAATTTTACAGCGTCAAGGATGTTCATTTTTAATTCTTCAAATGTCTTACCTTCGGTAACAATAGGAATATTTACACCTTCTGCTGTATAGGTGTTATCTTCATTTGAAACAAAAAACTGAATTATATTCTTCATAATTTGGAATGATAGCATACTTCATCCCTCTAATCAATCAAATTCAGGTCAGTAAGTTAAAAAACCGCTCGCTTTCCGCTTGCGGTTTTCGTGCCACACTTTTTTCCGTGACAGTGTTACTTCTTCAGATGAGGATATAATCCTGAATCGGTGATATTGATTCCCTCAAGACCTTCCTTTGTAACGCGAACCAACCTGACTCTCCTTGAAAAGGCTTTTCGATTATGCCTCTCCAACCAGAATGTGTAGGCGCCAACCCTTCCTGGTCCTCGGTGTCTGTGAGGGTCACCGAAAGATCCATTGTGGTAACAGAAACTGAGAGGACTTCCAGTAGCGGCGACGATTTCATTCAAGTGAAATGTTCCATTGAGGCTCAGCATGTTATGCATGCAACTGGCAGCATCCATGATTTGACTCTCGAAATACCCATCGCGACGATGTTCAAGAGTGAGTCTGACACCTCTTCTTAAGCCATTCGAATTGTCGATCAAAGTAACGATGATCCTTTTGGTAAGATCGTCTACTTGCGAACAATTGAAAACCATGAACTTCAAGGCAGAGATTTGTGTTTTCGTTATCATATCCAACCTTCTGTGTTTGTAGGTACTGCTGTCTAATGTTAAATTAGTCCTAATGTTATTATCTGTCAATAGTATTAATTTTTAAAAGATAAGTTGAAGATTTTGTTTTTTTATTTACTATCAATTGATTAATTCTGACAAGAAAAAACTATAGAAGCTTGGATTCCGTGTCTACTTTTTAGGGTCCATTTCAGTGCCGATTCCTGAACAAAGTTCGAACCTTTTTCGTCGAAAATCCGGCATGAATGGTTGCGCCTTTGCTTCGCTCGGCGCTCGGTGTCGGGCGGACGGCGGCCGGGGGTCGGGGGGAAGGTCGCCGTCCGCCCTCCT
>CAYQCS010000100.1:0-1897 GCA_964416105.1 uncultured Candidatus Saccharibacteria bacterium | reverse complement strand
AAAAATGTTGCAACATTTTTGCTTTATCCTCGAAATTTTCTGCTGAAAATTTCTGCGGGGTCTTTACAGACACAACACTTGCCACACCTATGCCTTTTTAAGTAAACATCACATCCTCATTTTTTGCTCGAGTACTTTGCGGAATAATATCTCTTGTATTTTCCAAAGGTCAGCCGAAGCCTTGGAGGATGACCTTTGTGAAAATACTAGAGATATTATGAGCAAAACGCAGAGCTAAAAATGAGGATGTGATGTTTACAATACAGTTTCTTGCCCAAATCAGTTTAAAAAGATAATATACACTTATTACTAATAAATAAAAATATATGAATATACCAGATAAATTTTGGAAATCTTTAATGGGTGTCTTGGGTTTACTTACGATCTTCTTGGCAATCGTCTCTATTTCTTGGGTTAAAGGGATCTTTAACTTGGGTGCAAATCCAAATATCACCAATAGCATAATGGTAACAGGAAAAGGTGAAGTAGTGACGGTGCCAGATGTAGCTACATTTTCATTTACAGTGACAGAGACCGCCAGGACAGTGGAAGAAGCACAAAAGTTGGCTACGGCAAAAATAAATAATGTTTTGAAAGCAGTCAAAGATGCTGGTGTAGATGAGAAAGATATAAAGACGCAGTCATACTACATCAATCCTCACTATGAATATCAGAATTCTGTCTGTACTACATACAGTTGTCCTCCTTCAAAATCGATTTTGACAGGTTTTGATGTTGGTCAAAATATCTTGGTTAAGGTTCGAGATCTTAAGAAGGCGGGTGAATTGTTCAGTACAATCGGTTCTTATGGGGTCCAAAACTTAGGAGATTTGTCTTTCTCTGTCGATGAACCAGAAGGCCTGAAAGCGGAAGCCAGAGCCAAAGCGATAGCCGATGCCAAATCAAAGGCAAAAATCTTAGCCAAACAGTTGGGCGTTTCTCTGGTCGGGGTGATAAGTTATTCTGACAATGACAACAATTATCCTATGCCTTTGTATGGTCGAGGAGGTGGTGAGGTTATGATGGCAAAATCGGATGCGGCTACTCCAGAAGTTCCGAGCGGTGAACAGAAGATTATAAGTAATGTGACGGTGACTTATGAGATAAGGTAGAAGACTTCTTTGTTGGATATTAGTTTTAGTTTTGGTTGCTTGGAGTTGAAATTTTTGTTAGTATCAAACTATGAAAAAAGTTAATTTTCAAGCATCTTTGCCGGTCACATTTCTTCGTGAAGGCAATCAATTTGTAGCATATACTCCCGCTCTAGATCTTTCGACATCGGGATCGACTTTTGAGCAAGTCAAAAAGCGTTTTGGTGAAATTGTCCAGATTTTCTTCGAAGAATGTGTTTCCATGGGAACTCTTGAAAATGTTCTTCTCGATCTTGGTTGGAAGAAGAAAGATAGAGAATGGAATCCTCCGACTGTTGTCGCACAAGATACACAAATGTTTAATGTGCCTATTCCTGCCTAATCTATGCCGGGAATTGTTCCTACAGACTGGAAAAGATTTGAAAGATTTCTAAAATATGTAGGCTGTACTCTAGTCCGTGAGAAAGGTGATCATAGGATTTGGAGTCGTGTAGGTCTTCGTAGGCCGGTGGTTATTCCTAAAAGTGTAACGATACCCGTTTTTGTTATTCGTAATAATTTACGAGTTCTTGGTGTTTCAGTCTCGGAATATTTGGATATTTCAAAGAAGGTCTAAATGTGTGAGAATTACTCACAACACGCGTGCATAAATCGTCATTGACTATTATAATTAAACCGTGATAGTATAGGGGCATATCCCCTCAGGGGTTTTTTAATAAAAATGAAAATAGTTGAATACATAAAAGATACTCGCTCTGAAATGAATCATGTCAACTGGCCGACTCGACCAGAGACTATTCGCTTCA
>CAYQCS010000099.1:0-1926 GCA_964416105.1 uncultured Candidatus Saccharibacteria bacterium | reverse complement strand
ATAGCAAAAGCAATATTTTCGTATATGGTCTTGCTTGGTATAAGTCTATAATCCTGGAAAACAGTACCGATTCTACGTCTTAGCTTGGTAATATCTCTTTTTCCTAGCTTATGAATATTGGCAGATTCAAAAAATACCGAACCATCGCTCGGATATTCTTCACCTATCAAAATCCTCATTAGTGTAGACTTTCCAGCACCAGAAGGGCCAACGAAAGTGACGAATTCTTTGGGTTCTACAGCAAAACTAACCTCGTGTAAAGCAACAGTCTCATCGGGATAAATCTTAGTCACTTTGTCGTAGTAGATCATAGAAGTAATTATAACATAAACTCCTCCAACTCTCCTTCCAGCACTTTCTCCACCTGACTGGTTTCGTAGCCACTTCTATGATCTTTGATCATCTGATAAGGCTGCAAAACATAAGATCTGATCTGATTACCCCATTCGATAGAAGTGGTAGTAGAAATCTGCATACCACGCTCTTTGGCAATTCTGACATCTTCGGCTTGTTTCCAAAGTTTTCCTCTCAATATTTCCAATGCTTTCTCTCGGTTTTGAGCTTGAGACCTTTCCGAAGTAACATGAATAGATATGCCGGTGGGCTTGTGAACAACACGAACAGCGGTTTCTCTTTTGTTGACGTTTTGACCACCCGGACCACCAGATTTGGCCATAGTTATTTCTAGGTCACTTTCGGCTATCGCAATTTCATTGGCATTGCTTTTTTCCAACTTTGGAATAACTTCAACCATAGAAAAAGAGGTGTGGCGTTTGTCATTGGCATTGAATGGAGAGATTCTAACCAAACGATGGACACCAGATTCGTTCTTAAGTAGTCCGTAAGGTCCAGCAGATATTTCATGTTCTTGATTATCTTTTTTTACCTTGAATTTAACCGGCTTACCGCTTATTTCTACAGTCACATTTCTGTAACCTCCATGATCATTTTCATTCGAATGGATAACAGTCCACGACCAACCTTTACCTTCACAAAATTTCCTATACATTCTAAGCAACATTGCCGAGAAATCTTCGGCATCATCACCGCCGGCCCCAGAAAGAATAGTCAAGATAGCATCACCGCGATCGTATTTACCAATCCCTTCTAGACTATCTTTGAGAGCTTGTAATTCTTTGATTGTAGCTTGGGCCTTCTCTTTGTTCTGCCAAAAATCAATCTTCGCCATATCTGATTCAAGCTCTACTATTTTCGCTTGAATTTTGTCTTTATCTGAATTCATAGATATAGATACAGAATAGCACAACCGCCGGGATGTTCCACATCCCCAAAAATTAAATCTAATTATCCACAGTAAATGTTGATAGAGTGTTGACAAAAAGTAGTAGTAGTAGTCTTTTTAGTGGAACATCTTGCAAAAGCCCTTTCTTGGAAGGAAGACAAGCTTTGCATACCCCGGCGCATTAAAAAGGAACAATCCTTATGAATGCCATCAACACTATCGTTACCAACTAGTCCCGCGTCGCCTCGGCCAGCAGAGTCGAAGAAAGGAGGTTGGCTACCCGGATAGATAGCCTAGAAAAAAGAGGTGTGACAACGACCACGCCCAAAGAATCCCAGCCACAAGGTTGGGATTTTTTATTCACAAAAACTATTGACACAACATTGCATATAATGATAAATTTCTCTACGGACTTGATTGGTAAATTAATCAAACACTAATCATAGATCCCTAACATTTTCAACCTCAAAAAAGAAAGGAGGCTCGCCATGGTGCCACACATCAGTGTTTCATCGGCGAGAGAGCGGTAAGATTATGGTCGTCGCAAACCATCTCCCCCCGTGCGCGGATCGATAAGACTCCAGCGACGACCAAAACACCCCGACGTAGCCAACGTCGGGGTTCTCTTTTGGAGCCAAAGCCCGGGATCGAACCGGGGACCCTCGCTTTACGA
This sequence comes from uncultured Candidatus Saccharibacteria bacterium, assembly GCA_964416105.1. Taxonomy (GTDB): domain Bacteria; phylum Patescibacteriota; class Minisyncoccia; order Phycocordibacterales; family PALSA-1337; genus C7867-002. Next base: position 10 of record CAYQCS010000099.1, on the reverse strand, counting down.
AAGCGATGCT
>CAYQCS010000098.1:0-1937 GCA_964416105.1 uncultured Candidatus Saccharibacteria bacterium | reverse complement strand
GGCTTCGCCTTCAAACGTACACCCCACCTAAAGGTGGGGGTTTATAGATGTAACAAGCAGCCAACGGAAACGTTGGCCGCTTTTTTTCCCGAGATCCTTCACACCTTCGACGCCTTCGACAAGCTCGGGGCCATGAAGCTCAGGTCATGAAGCTTCCTCGAATAACCTCGGAACAAGTCAGGATAAATCTGACCTCGGAGCCTCACTTCCCGTGATTCCTCTTCCTCTCCGCGAACTCTTGCAAAATCTTCACAAACTCTTCTTTATTGAAATCAGGCCACAGCGTCTTGGTGAAAAATAATTCGCTATAAACAGTTTGGTATGGCAAAAAATTGGACATTCGACATTCTCCACCGGTGCGAATAACGAGGTCAGGATCTTTCATTCCCGAAGTCCAAAGAAAGTTCTCTAGGGACTCTTCATCGAGAGCATCTATTTCTTCTTTTGGTAATTTGGCAATCTTTTTCACCGCTTGTAATATCTCGGCGCGACCGCCATAGGATAAAGCTACGGTTAGGGTTAGAGGTTGATTATTTGCCGTATCAGATTCGGCTTTTTTTATCATAGCTTGAAATGATTCGGGAAAAAGAGACAAGTCGCCAGCAAATTTGAGTTTTACACCTTGTTGAACCAGAGACTCTACTTCATTGGATAGAGCATAGGTAAGCAGTTTCATCAAAGCACCAACTTCTTCTTCGGTCCGTTTCCAGTTTTCGGTAGAAAAAGCATAAACAATAACTTCGTTTATACCTTCATCCCTTACCCAACCAAGCATTTCCTTGAGTTTCTTGTAACCATACTTATGTCCCTCAATACTATTTAAACCATTATTTCTGGCCCATCTCCTATTGCCATCCATAATGATGCCGATACAATCGGGTTTTTTGTTATTTTCCATGAACTAATAGATTATCAGAAAATCAGAGAATTGTCCCTTGGCTTCTGCCCAATCTATTCTGATATTTGCAACTTTTGCTAAAATTGGTCCTCGATCTAGATATTTAACATAATCATTCAAGACTTCTTCTTCCCCTTCAGCGATCACTTCAACCGATCCGTTCGGTAAGTTTCTAACACTACCAACTATACCCAATTTCCTAGCTTTTCTTTGAGCAAAGTCACGATACATCACCATTTGCACTCGACCAGTAATATTGGCTTGTAACTGCTTTTTCATAATTACAAATTATTTTTTATAAAACTACTTCTATGTTCATCTATTAAACCATATTTCTTTATGGCTTTGTAATGATTTCTGGTTCCATAACCTTTGTGGTCTCTGAAACCATAAACAGGATGCTTGGTTCCAAGCTTGATCATCTTTCTATCTCGCAAGACTTTTGCACAGATAGATGCCAGAGCAATAACCATTTCTTTTTCATCACCCTTTATGATAGTTTTCTGATTTATATATTCAGTCGGCGCTCTAAGTCCCCCATCAAGCAACACAAAAATATTACTAGGATCCAAATTCAAAACTTTCAAAGACTTCGCCAAAGCTGTCTTTATTGCAAAAACAATACCCTTTTTATCTATCACTTTATTACTTTGGAAATTAACAGCGAAATCGACCCAGTCTTCTTCTTTGGCCATTTTGATAATAGAAAACCACTTTTCTCTTTGCTTTTCATTCAACTGTTTTGATTCTTTGACCCCCTTGAATAATCTCACTGCTTCACTATTCAAGAATACAAAAGCACCGACCGCCACTGGCCCAGCGATCGGCCCTCGCCCAACTTCATCTATTCCGATTACACGAGAATTGTTCTTGATTTTGGATATCATAGTATGATACAATTGTTTTCGTAGTACTGCACAAACCGCTCATTTGAGCGGTTTCGTGCTTTTTATGTACTCGACATAATTACGAATCTTCTTCAAATCAAGAAATTTACCTCTCTTTAATAATTCTTTAGATATATGACCTTTACTAGAAA
>CAYQCS010000097.1:0-1963 GCA_964416105.1 uncultured Candidatus Saccharibacteria bacterium | reverse complement strand
ATCGAATGCCATGTATGCAAATTTCAGAAAAATGAGAGGCTGTATAGCTTTTGCCAAAATAGATACGAGTAGATACGAATGAATTTCGATCATATATTTCTCTCATTTCCATGATATTATGACCTTCACGACGTTCACGTTGTTCACGAAATGGCCAAGTATATAAGCCAGATGTGAACGTCGCAATGAATATGAGACGTATATGGACTATTTACCTGAATGGAAAATTTATCTATGGAAGAAACTCATCCTGAACACCAACGGCGAATTCGACGGGAGGCTCACCATGGCCAATTTCAGATTTTTTGAACCAAAAGAACAACGTGACCTTATTCGTGATCGAGTACAGAAAAGTATTGATCGAATCAATATAGCTACTAGAGCAAAATCTCTCATTGACCTGAGCATAAGCAACCCTCCACAAGGGGAAGATGCCTATTTTTCCTTTGATCCCTCTCGAGTTTTTATAGAATTGGTCAATCTTGATCGGGCCGGTGCAATTCAAATATATGAAATCAAGCTTAATAAGAAACTGTTGCTTTTCAAGGAACTATTTACCCCAAAAGATTTCGGTCCGGGCGGTTATGAGAAGATAAAGCAAGAAAAAGAGCTTACGATAACCGACCTAGGGTATAGCTATTCCAACAACTATCAAAACAATCCGGTATTTTCATACCTTTCCTTCAAGATCATGGTTGATAAGGAGAAATTAGAGCAAAATTTGTCAGTATACCTAAATGATTTCGGGGAAAATAAATTTATTGGTCCCAAGGGTGTACGATATATCGATCCAAAAAAGCAATGTCAGGATTTCCTCGCTGCACTTCAGAAACATTCAATTCGATATGGACAAAATATGGTCGTTACACCGGATGAGATAGCCAAAGCGGGCGGTTGGTATATCGTGGGCGAACATTATTACCGTTTTTATGAGACAATTTTCACTCTTGAGAAGAATAAATACATCAAAATCAATAATCTTCGAAAAGAGGAAGTGGTACTCACCCTGAATTCAGTCCCAACATATGTCGTGAAGCCAGAGCAAAAGGATATAAAATTTCCAGCATCGTATATAACCAAATCCGGTGATGACTTTTTGTATAAAGGCAAGCATCTGCAACTCTCAAAGAAATCAGATCACTACCAAGTTTTCTCTGCATTATATGCTCTGCTTCCTCAAGGTGGTGAAATTGACTATGGAAAGCTCGGCCAAGAAGTTCAGAGCAGAATTTTCAAGGCAAAACGGTACGCTAAAGACAGGCTCCAAAAATTTCTTTTGACCAATCTCACCGACCGTAGCAACGGTTTCCTCCATTATGCGAAAATTCCTGAAACAGAGGACAATGGCAAACCCCTTATCTCGGTAAATCGCGGAATAGGCATCACTTTCAACAATACTACCGGCTAATCTTGTTTATTCCCTAAATCTTGGTAATGGGTCCAGAAAATCAGTCAGGTAAATCCTGGCTCTTTTTCATATACCAAGAAATTGCCAGAAATTCCTAGAGGTTTTTCAAAGAGGTTCAATAAGCTCACATTGCCCCAAGCGGCCAATGAATATTAAGAGCTTAATGTAAACACATATGATAACGAAAACGAATGTTGCGTCGGATGACTTTGAAGAAATCCCGCACAATGATTACAAGAAATACTATTCATGCAGCGATATCGAGATCGCCAGCACACTGGTATCCAAGGGTTACATCTTGGCCTCGATAGAAAAGATAAGCGAAACAAAAGCTACCTTTATTTTCAAGAAAAAAGAAGGTATTGAGTCCGTGGTTGATGGCTTCTGGACCAACTCCATACAGGTCTATCCGCTCGAATTCGCCAATGCCCGAAAAAACCTCAAATCGCGCATCTATGCGATGAGGTCATTTCGACGTTAATAATTTAAATTCAAATGAATATGAATGAAAATAACAATACAACCAAGAGAATAAGAAAAGCATCAGTCATTGTG
>CAYQCS010000096.1:0-1985 GCA_964416105.1 uncultured Candidatus Saccharibacteria bacterium | reverse complement strand
CCTTATTTCAAGCCATTTTTTGAGCTAAGACGATTATTTGACAGCAATATTACACAATACCATTGACAATATACATAGCATATGGTAAGCTACTAGATGTATCTTTGACAAATACGGAAGCGTTCCTGCCACACGGTATGGAATGGCTCGCTAGCTGGTGATAACAAAAATCGCCACTTCTACATATTTGTTAGAGAGACTTTTGGAGGTTTTATGATCAAAATGTTGAACGGGAAGATTGTGACCGGCTTCGTCGCGTGGGAAGATTTCAAAGGAGAGGCCGATTACTTTAAAGTCAAGGCCGACGGCACCACCAATGACGATCGGCTGATCGTCTGTAAGTTCGCCCGGGGAGGATGGACCAATCCGACCCCTCAGGGTCTGTCTGTTCAGGTCGACCCCATGAATCCGGTCGACATTCCGGCCAAAGGTGACCGAGTGGTTCTCACCCAGGCATCGGAAGACCCCAATGCGCGAGAATACTATCTCGCCGCGGTTTGGTTCTATTGGGACGACTTCAATCGGGATAGCTGGGCACGTGACGCGTCCGTGGTGTACACAGCATCCAAGGACGGCCAGGTTGTCATCACCGATACGCTGTACAACATCGTGTACCGTTTTCCCAAGAATGGATTGATGCCCGACGACCTCGCCGGCGCCGATTGGCAGAAAACAGTCAGCGGTAAAATGTACCACTGTCCGGACCCGCGTCCGGATCACGACGCATTCGCGTACGCCAGGCGGGATTATACCCCCCTCGTTACCCCCTCTCTGGTCGCCACCTAGGCGATCATGAAGGAAGATTCTTCAACTAACGGTCACCACACGGTGACTCATCGGACCCTGTAGCTATGTATGTGCTACAGGGTCTGTTTTATTTTAGAAAATATTTTTTATACAGATACAAATACAAATGCTTAAATCTACTCAATCTAACCGGCAAGACCACCACAAATCGAAACTGTAGCAAGCTCGAGCGGTAATATTTCAATCCTGGCGCGACCGACGGCGTCGACCGCTTCTATGATTGAAACCAACATATTTGGTGTGACCATTTTCTTAACAGCGATCTTTTCTATGAAATCCCAATCATCCGAAGAGACATGTTCCTTGACCATAGCTTTTGAAGAAACAGAATGTTGAACAAGCAAAATAAAACGAACTTTTTCCAAAACCAAAGTAGCAAACAAGCTTGCACTGATACCAAGCTTGGAGACTTGACCTAGAACAAGTAGCGCTCGGTCAGCATTCTTCTCGACCAAAGCCTCAATATAATCATTGACCAGAATCGCCTTCGGCGCGCCAGTTATAGCTTCGACTTCTTCCCTGCTAAGTTTTTTGTCTTTCGAAGTAGAAATCACCTTCTCAAGCATTCCGAGAGCGTCGCGGAATGAACCATCGCCAAGCAAAGCGATAAGATCAGATCCGCCTGTATCCAAAACATAACCCTCCTTTTTGGCGATGTCGAGGACCATTTTGCGGATCACTTCTCTCGATGGTTTACGAAAAGCAAAAGTCTGACATCTAGAGACTATAGTATCTGGTACTTTTTCCAACTCCGTTGTAGCAAGAATGAAAATGACATGCTTAGGAGGTTCTTCTAGAGTCTTAAGTAGCGCATTCCAAGCGTCCTTGGAAAGCATGTGGACTTCGTCAATAATATAGACCTTGAAAGGAGAAGAAAAAGGTAAAACCGAAACATGCTCTCGTAATGATCTGATATCGTCAATTCCTCGGTTTGAAGCGGCATCTATTTCATAAATGTCCTCATCGCTAGCCAAAAGAGCCTTGGCCAAAATTCTGGCAATAGTCGTTTTGCCTGTGCCACGCGAGCCGGAGAAAAGATAAGCATGGGCAATGCGTTTTTGGCAATAGAATCCTTCAGTGGTTCGACAATATGATCCTGACCTATAACTTCTGACCATTTGCTTGGACGATATGTGCGGTATAAGACTGACATGAAGATATTGTAACACAAAAAAACA
>CAYQCS010000095.1:0-2100 GCA_964416105.1 uncultured Candidatus Saccharibacteria bacterium | reverse complement strand
TGCCCGCGATCACCGCTTTCCCTTCTCCGGCTTCAAATCGGAAAAACTGATCGTTCGCTTGATGTGTCTCGACACCTATCTCTTCGCCAACTTTGATGGTCATGAGTACCAACTGACAATGTGGCGCTGTGTATATAACTTTTCTAAAATTATCATTCTCCAGCGTCAACTTCTCTATATCTTCCCTAAAAGGTATTTTTTGGTTCATAAAAGTGTTTAGGTTATCTGCGCTAATAATAGCGATTATAACACAGGAATGGATGTTTTGATTTTGTTCAAACAAAAAACCCTCCTCCACCTTCTGCAAAGCTTCAGAGGGTCACACTCGCCTTACCAATAATATTTTTTGAAAAAGTGATCAGATGAGAATATACCGCTTCCGATTCATTGACAAATTTGACTAGCATTGAAAAACGAATATCGAGATATTCATGAGCCAGTAGATTTCTCATTTTAGAAAATTGCGACAATTTTTTTGCATTATCTTCTCCGAAACCAGGTAAGGTCATCATACTTTCAAGTATCGCTTTGTAAGTCTCTGGAATAGCTTTCTTTTCTGATGCCAGTAATACTTTAGCTATATCGATACTTACATTGACAATATTTTCCGACCAGCGTTCGAATTCTCTTTTAATAGAGCGATTATTTTGGTATTCACTTTGACTGACTTTCTTGAATCTAGGATATTCTGATATTTCCTGTTCAAGAAAAGAAATCATTCGAATAAGTCTTTCTTTATCCTGTGGCGTCAGAGATCGCGAACGCTCTCGAATAAGATAAAAATCATCGACGAAATCTCGATATTCTTCGGCAGCATCGGTAATCGCTAGAAGCAGTCTTGTTTTGAGTCCACTATTATCATCATACAACAATACACCAGTACGAAAGACACTATCAAATAGCGTTGCTGGGGCACGATTCAAGACAACAAGATCGGTCTGTTTCTTGGTAATCTTTTCGAGATCAGACCAGATATTGTCTTCTTCATCGTATTCGATCGTTGATTCATATTCGAGCATATTTGATTTCGGTTTGAAATATACTCCGATATCGATATCAGATTCATTATGAGAAGTGCCTTTGGCTATTGAGCCAAAAAGATAAGCAAAAGAAATGTCATTTCGCCCTTTGAAATATTGACTGAGTTTGTTGATTAGTATGTCTTTGTCCATACACAGATATTAGCATATTTCATCGACAGGGTCATTTGAAGTGTAGCCCCTAACTCTCTAACCCTCTACTTCCCAATTCTCCCCGCTCTTAACGCATTCGCAATTGGTACAAAATCAGTCAGAAAATTGTAAGCGGCCGCGCCAGATGGACCAAGATAACCGAGATAGACCAAGCAAAGTCCGACAATATTGGTAATAGCCCAAATAGCGAAACATTGCCACATGATATTACGAACATTTTGAGCTGTTTTTATGATTAAAGGCAAACGATTCAAGTGATCATGCATGATCGTAATATCGGAAGCCTCGATCGCCGCATCGGAGCCGATACCACCCATCGCTATAGAGACATCAGCCAAAGCCAAAGAAGCGGCATCGTTGACTCCGTCGCCGATATATGCCACAACGCTATTTTTCTCTTTTTCAAATTTACCAACAAATTGCACCTTCGACTCTGGAGTCATATTGGCATGCGGATGGTTTAGGCCAAGTTGTGAAGACACCAGATGAGCAACTTTTTCATTATCACCAGTCAACATATGCCACTCTTTGACACCTAGAAGTTTGGTCTCTTCTATTATCTCTTTCATTCGCGGGCGAATCTCATCTACATAACAAGCCAGCCCGGCAAGCTCACCATTTACAGATAAAACCGAAACTCCTCGACCAAGATCTTTTTCTTGTTCGATTATCTTTCGCGCCTCTTCACTAATTTTTATATTTTCTTTTTCTAAAAATGAGAGACGACCGAAGAACATCCGATCTTTCTCATGAGAAAACAAGACTCCTTGCCCAGAAATCTCTTCTGATTGGTGAGGTATATGAATAGATATATTATGTTCTTTCAAATATTCGGCTATTGCTTTGGAGACTATATGTTTCGACTGGGCCGAACCCATACCAAAAAGTTCGACGATTTTATTCAAGC
>CAYQCS010000094.1:0-2153 GCA_964416105.1 uncultured Candidatus Saccharibacteria bacterium | reverse complement strand
GGATGACCTTTGTGAAAATACTAGAGATATTATGAGCAAAACGCAGAGCAAAAAAAGAAGGTGTGGGGGTTACGGTTAATCGATTTGACTTTTACCCCATTTTCATGCTTTACTTAGGTCTGAGCCAAGGGTGATAGATCATTATCTTTGCCTGCCGGCTCCCTTTTTCATCATGGAAATACGCAATATTGCAATTATCGCCCACGTCGACCACGGCAAAACTACCCTTACAGACGCCATAATGACCCAATGCGGGCACGGCGACGAAGGATCGATGGATTCTAATGCTCTAGAACAAGAGCGCGGTATTACTATTTATGCCAAAAATACTTCTATAACTTACCCTTCCCAAGAATCAGGAAGACCAGTCACAAAAATAAACATTGTCGATACTCCCGGACACGCCGACTTCGGCTCTGAAGTTGAGCGTGTTCTTCGTTCTATCGACACAGTTCTTCTGGTTGTCGATGCTCAAGAAGGTCCAATGCCTCAAACTCGTTTCGTCTTGAAGAAGTCCCTCGAATTAGGCCTCCGACCAATCGTTGTAATAAATAAAATAGATAAGCCAGCAGCCAATCCAATGAGAGTTCATGATGAGGTCTTGGAACTATTCATGGAACTAGGTGCAAACAATGAACAGATCGATTTCCCTACAATATATGCGATCGGCAGAGATGGCATAGCAAAAAAACATTTGAATGATGAATCAAAAGACATCACTCCTCTCTTGGATACTATTTTGGAAAATGTATCCCCAGCCAATAGAGATTCTGGCGCTCCTCTGACTGCTCAAGTTTTCAACCTAGGTTATGACAATTTTCTTGGCAGATTGGCAGTTTGTCGTGTCTATGACGGATCGATAAAAACTGGACAAAATATTTGGGTAAAAGACATAAGTAGCAAATCATTTCAGGGAAAAGTAACAAAGCTTTTTACTTTTGATGGCAAGAAAAGGATCGAGACCGAGGTGGCCGAATCTGGAGATATAATCACTGTTGCCGGAATACCAGATATTTATATTGGCGAAACTATTACAGACAATGAGAGCACTCCTGCCCTGCCAGCTATTACAGTAGATGAACCAACTATTTCTTTGCAGTTTCTTGTCAACAATTCCCCTTTTGCCGGCAAAGAAGGAACTTTCGTTACAGGTAGACAGATTCGCGAAAGATTGGAAAGAGAATTGGAAACAAACGTTGGCTTGAAAGTAGATTTTTCCTCCAATGAATATATGACTGTCTATGGTCGTGGCGAGTTACATATCGCAATCCTTATAGAAAACATGCGTCGAGAAGGATTTGAACTTCAAGTTTCTCAACCAAAAGTAATTACCAAAGAAGAAAATGGAGAGACGTTGGAACCTTTTGAAGAAATGATTGTCGATACACCGCAAGAATATTCTGGTGCAATAATAGAAACTCTCGGCAAGAGAAAAGGTGTTATGCATGATATGAAGAACCACGGCAATCAGGTGCGCATGGTCTTCGAAATTCCAACGCGCGGTCTTTTGGGTTATCGTAACGTCTTCACAATCGATACAAAAGGTGAAGGGATAATGTCTAGTCGTTTCATTGGCTTCAAACCTTATGCGGGAGAGATTGAAAAAAGAGAGACCGGATCGATGACTTCGATGGCTTCTGGTAAATCTTTCGGTTTTTCATTGTGGAATCTACAAGATAGAGGTAGATTGTATATCGAACCAGCAACAGATATTTATGAAGGTATGGTTATCGGTGATACAGCCAAAGGTGACGATATGGATGTCAATCCATGCAAAGGCAAACAGCTTTCGAATATGCGCTCTTCCGGAAAAGATGAAGCTCTTACCCTTGTACCACCATTCAAACTTACCATCGAGCGCGGACTAGAACTGATGCGCGATGATGAGTATTTAGAGATTACGCCGAAAAATATTAGGTTGCGCAAAAAGTTTCTAACCGAATTGGATAGAGCGAGAGCGAGGAGGAGCGCGTAGAATGACCAATTTTCAATTTTCAATTTCTCGACACCTTCGACCAGCTCAGATCATGAAGCTCGAGATAAATAACCAATGATCAAGTGATAGTCTGCGATAATTGGTTATTGGTTATTGGTGTTTGGTTATTCTCCTTACTTCCACCTCGTCTTAATATACTCCTCCGCCTCACTCATTT
>CAYQCS010000093.1:0-2174 GCA_964416105.1 uncultured Candidatus Saccharibacteria bacterium | reverse complement strand
CTTATGGCGCCTGTTCGGCCTGCAACGGCTTGGGCACAGAAAGTATATTTAGTGACAAACCGTGTCAGACTTGCAATGGCAATCGTTTGCGCGAAGAAGCTTTGCATATACTTATAGATGGCAAAAATATCGTTGATATTACTTCTTTGTCTATCGAAAAAGCTGGAGATTATTTCAAGAATATAAAGCTCAATTTGGCCGAAAAAGAAATTGCTAAAGTTGTTCTCAAAGAAATAGAAGACCGCCTTTCATTCATGGTAAATGTTGGTATTGAATATTTGACCCTGGACAGAAGGGCACATACTCTCTCTGGTGGTGAAGCTCAAAGGATTCGTCTAGCTTCTCAACTCGGTTCTGGCTTGGTTGGTGCGCTCTATGTCCTAGATGAACCGACGATTGGTCTACATCAACGCGACAACGATAGGTTGATCAACACTTTGGTCAAACTTCGGGATTTGGGTAATACGATCGTTGTTGTTGAACATGATGAAGATACGATGTATGCCTCTGATTATATCGTAGACATTGGTCCAGGAGCGGGCGTCCATGGTGGCAAAGTAGTCGTCTCTGGTTATCTTGAAGACTTGCTTACTGCCAAGAAAAACACTTCCAACTCTTTGACGCTCGCTTATCTGCGCGGAGAAGAGAAAATACCAATGCCAGAATCTCGCAGAGAAGCTAAAGGCAAAATCATGATTCGTGGTGGAAATGTTTTCAATATCAAAAATATGAATGTCGATATCCCACTTTCTTGCTTGAATGTAATAACCGGCGTCTCTGGTTCCGGCAAATCCTCTTTGATGTATGAAATTCTTTATAGAAATCTCCAAAATCGTTACGAAGCCAGAATTCGCACCAATGAAGTAGTCAATTGCAAATCTTTTACTGGATCAGAATATATTGGCAGGGCGATATTGATAGATCAGTCCCCGATTGGTCGCACTCCGAGGTCCAATCCGGCTACTTATACTGGCGCTTGGTCGCATATTCGTGATCTTTTTGCCTCGGAACCGGAAGCTCGGGCGCGTGGTTGGGGAGCAGGAAGATTCTCTTTCAATCGTCCTGGTGGTCGTTGTGAGGCTTGTGAAGGTAATGGAGAAATCGCTGTAGAAATGCATTTCTTGCCAACAGTCTATGTTACCTGCGATGTCTGTAATGGTAAGAGGTTTATGAAAGAGACTTTGGATATCAAGTATCGCAAAAAGAATATCCATGAAGTTCTAGAATTGACAATAGAGGAAGCTTTGGGATTTTTCAAAGATATACCAGCAGTAGAAGATCGTCTGCAAACTCTGATGGATGTTGGTTTGGGCTATGTCAAGCTTGGCCAGTCCGCGACGACTCTCTCTGGTGGTGAAGCTCAAAGGGTCAAGATTTCTTCGGAATTGTACCGGGCGCACTTGCAAAAGACGATATATCTTTTGGATGAACCGACGGTTGGTTTGCATTATGAAGATGTTAAGAAGCTTATAGAAATACTTTCAAAACTGGTTGATAAAGGCAATACAGTGGTGGTGATCGAACACAATCTTGATCTTATCAAGAATGCTGATTATGTTATAGATATAGGGCCAGAAGGCGGTGAAAGAGGAGGGCAATTGGTGGCCAAAGGAACTCCCGAAGATGTGGCCAATAATCCGAAGAGTTATACGGGGAAGTATCTGAAGAAAGTGTTATGAAATACGGTTGGTTAAAAAACAAAAAAATACCGGATTTGCCGGGTGTTTATACATTTAGAGATTATAAAAAGCGCCCTCTATATATCGGTCGAGCTACTTCTCTCAAGGATCGTACTAAGAGTTATTTCTCTAATGATCTGATCAAGACTCGCGGACCAAGGATTGTCGATATGGTCACTAAATCTAAGTCTCTTACCTGGCAAGAAACAAATTCAGTTCTCGAAGCGATCCTCTTGGAGAGTCTTCTTATAAAGAGATATCAACCACAATACAATATTGATGAAAAAGATGATAAAAGTTCATATTATGTTGTTATTACAGATGAAGATTGGCCAAGAATATTTTTGGAAAGAGGCAGAGATTTGGAGAAAAGAGAAGTTGGTGAAAATGGTGAATACAAAATACTCAAAACATTTGGTCCGTTTGCAGATTCGGGTTTGATCAAAGAATCATTGAAGATACTAAGAAAAATCTTTCCATTTAGGGACAAAAAAT
>CAYQCS010000092.1:0-2346 GCA_964416105.1 uncultured Candidatus Saccharibacteria bacterium | reverse complement strand
GGTGGTAGTACGGTTACTGCTACCGTAAGAGTTCTCGATAATACATTCAATAAAGAGCTTGAACCAAGTTGTCCTAATGTTACAAGAATAACAGATGATAAAGTAACAGGATCGTGTTTGATAGATGGAAATCCGTACACAGCTGCAGGGGCTTTGAAAGAAATATTTGTAGGTCAAACAGTCAATTTTTCTGTGACAGTTGCTCCTGCCGGAATCTATACTTACAAATGGTTTGTAAATACAAATACATCAGGCGTTAATGGAGGTTCTTCCCTAAGTCAACCTTATAATAGTCAACTTGGTCCTATTTTAACTTCGGTTACTGTTCTAAAAGATGGTAGAGAGGTCAGAAATATTCAATGTGGTAATTTCCAAGTTAAAGAAAGAAGTTTGGATTTGAAGATAGGGCCAAGCAGTCTTGTTGATGATAAGATGGGTACATTTTATAAAGTTAAACAAGGCGATACATTTGGTTTGAAGTGGGAGAATAGTTTGAACGAAGATGTTACAGATCCGGATAAGTCGTATGTTTGTAGTAAAGCAATTAGTAGTGGCGGAACAAGTGTTAATTCGTGGGATGCTGAATGGACTAATGATGTTGATCAAGATGGTTCAAGACCTGGATTGAATACCAATAATATAAATACTGGTACTTATAAATTTGAAATACAGTGTACTTCAAATACTCTAGAACCAAAAAATTCATTGGTAAATCTACAAATAATAAGTGGTTCTGAAAGAGAATTCTAATAAAAAATAAAGCCCCGGACGATAAGTCTGGGGCGTGCTACCTCACGGTAGCTCTGAAGAAGGCAGCAGTGCCTTCTTTTCTGTAGATCGGTATAGTGAATATCGGTTCAACCGATTCCAATACCGTGTCTTGTATCCAGTTATTCAAATCCGTAGATCTGAATACCGTGACATCTGCTCCGTGTGGGGCAGAGATCTCAAGTGAGTACTCATTCATCTTGAGTGTGGGAGGAGAGATTTGCTCTCCGAACTGAGTGTAGATGGTCGAATGGTTACCTGACTCAATCGTAATACGAGCTCGATAGACTCCGGTGCTGAACCACTTGTTCAGCAAAACATAACCGGAAATGGTATCGTTAATCAATTTTCCTTGCCAGTTGGCCTTCGTGATACCAGAAGAAGACCAACTATAACTAGCTAACTGGCCAGAATCGAGAGTGACCTCGATATCAAGACCAGATAGTATTGGCACAGGAACAACAGCTTGAACGGTGTCGTACTGAGACGATAATCCAAACAGTGTGTTTGTGATTATGTTGGGAGTTAATTGACTTGCGACTCCCAAATTATACCTAGTTAGCCAAAGGCCAACTGGATGAGGATTACCCGCCTCTAGATAATGGAGTAATACAGTAGCGTTTATGGTACTACCGTTGTAGTTCGTGGAATTTGCGACAACGAAGATTGAATCTTCACTAGCAATTGTCAAATCTTCCATGAACTTTTTGAAGGATTGGTAACCACCATATCGCGTTTTGTTGAACTGTATTTGTCTTCCGCTATCGTTTGTGAATGACAACGAGAAATACAAGTTGATCCACAGGTTTGTGGATACAATGTAGTCCAACAGCTCCGACTCGCTCCCAATCGGGAGCCTATCCGGCAGCTGGGTCGCCCCAGCCGTGACAACCGTTGCCTTTGCAGGCCTCGGTCGAGCGATCTCGGTGGCCGACAGAGTCGGCACGAGATCGTTGCTGGTGGTCCACGAACCGGACCACCCCTCCTGACTCCAACCCCTCACGCACAGCGCAAGGAGTAGGAACAAACCGACTACCATTTTCATGGTTCTCCTTGTGTTGCGTTCCGAGTTTGAGGCTCGGAACAGGTTGGTTGGGCTCGTTTACTTACTATTCAGTTTTCAATGAGCTATTTCGATGTAGTATTAGCATGTTAGGGGGTAAAAGTCAAGCGCGGCGCGGTGGGGAGAAGTGAGGGGAGTCTTTATTGCAATGATTTACTATTGGAAGGATGTTGAGAGTTTTGAAAATAACATTGACGATAATTCTGTATTCACATAGAATATATTCTATATGAAAGCTTTAAGTGAGTTTTATATAGGTGATCAGGTTAGAATTGCAAGAAATCGCTTAGGGCTTTCTCTACGAGAAATTTCCAAAAGATCAGGCCTTTCGTTTGACTCAGTGACGAAGATTGCTTCCGGAATTAATACCAATCTTAGAATAAGAAATTTGCTAAAAATAGCTGATATATTGAAAACCGATATCAAAAAAATTCTTAGTCCATCAGATGAGAATCATAAATTTAAGAGCCCCGCCAAGAACTCCCTGTGCTCTGCACAGGGATGAATTACATCTA
>CAYQCS010000091.1:0-2376 GCA_964416105.1 uncultured Candidatus Saccharibacteria bacterium | reverse complement strand
AGTAAAGTTGAACTCAAATGGGAGCTCGAAAATTTTCTTATATACGGTTCATATCCAGAAGTTTTGAATGAGCCAGACATTGAAAAAAGAAAGAAAATATTGACTGAAATGGTTTCTTCTTATCTATTTAAGGACGCTCTTGCTCTAGAAGCCGTTCGTTCTCCTGATATCCTCCTTTCTATTGCAAAATGTCTTGCTTTTCAAGTTGGAAATGAAGTTTCTATAAACGAAATTGCTAGAACAGCATTTACTGATGTAAAGACAACAACGAAATATTTAGATCTCCTTGAAAAGATGTTTATAATCAAGAAGATTAGAGGCTTCAGTCGTAATCTTCGTACTGAGATTTCAAAAAAAGCCAAATATTATTTCTTGGACAACGGTGTTCGTAATGCGATTATTTCACAATTCAATCCTCTATCTCTGCGCAATGATGTTGGTGCATTATGGGAGAATTTTATTTTCATGGAATTGATTAAAAAGAGTAATTTGGAAGGAAAATTTGATAACTATTATTTTTGGCGAACACATTCTGGTCAAGAGATAGATATTATAAAAGAATCAAATGGCACTCTTGAAGCTATAGAATGTAAATGGTCGCCTGACAGGAAAGATAAAGCTCCATTAACTTGGCGAGAGGCTTACCCTGAGGCTAGTTTTACGGTGGTCAATAATGATAATTATCTTGATCTTCTTATCTCGAATTAGTATATTTTTTTTGATACCTACTTATTTAGTAATATGTTGTATTTCCGTGGGGGGGGTGCTATACTGGTTTTCAGTAAAAAAGCTCTTTTTTATTAGTAATTTCAACATTATGAAAAAGTTATTTATCTCTACTTTATTAGTTTTGGCCATAATAGGGCTGTTCTCCCTTTCTTCTGTTGATGCGCAGACTACTCCAAACACAGAGAGGGGAAGTTCGTTTTGGTCAACTGTTTTGAAATTGTTTGGAATTAATAGATCTGAAAGAGGTAGCAATCCGATTACTCAACCAGCACCCGCTTCTGTTCCGAATAGAGATCAAGCTTCTCCTTCACCGGTATCATCCCCAGTTTCTCAACCGCAGATTGATTCTATAATAGGTCCAAGTTCAATACTCGTAAATCAGGTTGGAACCTGGTCTATTCAAGCAAAAAATGCTACCAAATACGCAGTGATCTGGAATGTACCAGTAACTGCTTCGGATTCTAGTAAGAATAGTACTCCTCTGGATAATGAGTTTGGTGCAAGTAATTTCATTACTCATGCATTTACCAAGCCAGGTAATTATCATGTTAAATTCTTTGCAAAAAGTTCTAGTGGCATGGTTGATGTCGAGGGCCTAGATGTTAAAGTAAATACTTTGCAGTCTGCTACCGCCCCAGTTTCAAATTCTACTAAATCTGCTACAACCAATACACAAGTGGGATCAGCTTCTTCTCCTTCTATTAAAGTTATCTCGCCAAATGGTGGGGAGATCTTAAAAGAAGGAAGTACTTACCAAATAAAGTGGAACTCTTCTTCGGGAATAGGTAAAATTTCCCAGATTAACTTAATTGATATAAACGAAAACAGAACATCTTCTCTGGGTGCATATGTAATTGCAACTAATATTAACAATACAGGATCTTACAATTGGACAGTACCGCAAGATTTGCATCTTAAAAAAGATTTTTCCTATACCCCTAGGTTCAATTTACCTAATTTCAAAATTAGAATATATGCCTATTGTACTTCTTGTTCGAATACAGAAGCTCAGGAAATAGTTATGGATGAAAGTGATTCAAGTTTTACTGTTGGGAACTCTTTAACCTCACCTTCTCCGTCGCCATCTCCAGTCAATCAACCATCAGTTTCTTTGATCTACCCTAAAGGAGGAGAGACTTGGTATGTTGGAGAAACTAAAACTGTTACTTGGAATTACAGCAATTTCGATTCCAATGTCTCTGGTAATAAATACGTAAAGCTTCTATTGATTCCAACAGACGGTAGAGTTCCGGTTGAACTGGCTTCAAACTATGTTGCTCCTTACGACACTATTCCTTTGAAGATATATTTGAAAACATCCGATGGTAGAGACGCTTGGTTGCCAGGCAGATACAAGATGAAGGTAGTTTGTGATTCCAACAATGTCGTTGGGTTTAAAACTTGTTCCGATGAAACCTCCGGATATATTACCGTGGTTGATCCAAATCCTACACCTTCTCCGACTTCGACAGTACAGCCAACAACTAGCTTAAATAATAATAAAGACATTCAAGCTTCCATTTGGTCAGCAGTTAAAGAATATTACAAGAGTCAAGAAACAAGGTAATAATACAAGTATATATTATAAGGTAAACAAATCTGGCGATATTTCGCCAGATTTGCGTAAAATCTAAGGTTGTGCTAGAT
>CAYQCS010000090.1:0-2446 GCA_964416105.1 uncultured Candidatus Saccharibacteria bacterium | reverse complement strand
TATTTATTGTCTAACCGTGGGTGCCATGGTAACAGTTTCAACTAGCTAAAGGGTAACCTTGCAGAAACATATAAAATACTTTAAAATAAGGCCTAATTAACAAATATTCTCTTATGTCTAAAACAAAAAAAGCGACCAAATCTGTTCGCAGATCGGTATCTGCCAAAAGTAAAGGTAATAAGCCTAAGGCCAAGCTGGCTAAGCGTCCTTCCGTAGATAAGAATAAAAAACTTACTAAAGAAGACAAAAACAAAGATTTCGAGATTCGTGCCAATAAACTTATACAAAAAGGTCGTGATAGGGGTTTTGTTACTTACGATGAGATTTTGAAAGAGTTCCCACAAATAGAAAATGATATTGTTTTTCTAGATGAGCTCTATGCCAAACTCGTCACCGCCAATGTAGATGTTCTAGAGGGTGGCGGACTTCTGGAAGTCGAGGATCTGAAAGAGAAAAAATCTCCCCTTGGTATATCGAGAGGTTCAGATTCCGCTTACGATTCAATCCAGATGTATTTGAAGGAGATTGGTCAGTATCCGCTCATCAATGCTTCTCAAGAAAAAGAGTTGGCCAAGAGAATATTGGCCGGAGATACCGAAGCCAAAAATCTTTTGGCCAAAGCCAACCTTCGTCTAGTAGTTTCTATTGCCAAAAAATATGTTGGTCGAAGTCCTGATCTCACTTTGCTAGATCTTATTCAAGAAGGTAATCTTGGACTTTTCCGTGCAGTCGATAAATTCGATTGGACCAAAGGCTTCAAGTTTTCAACCTATGCTACATGGTGGATTCGCCAAGCGATCACTCGTGCTTTAGCCGATCAGTCCAGAACCATTCGTGTGCCGGTGCATATGGTCGAAACGATTGCTAAGTATAAACAAGTAGTCAGGCGTTTGACCAATGACCTAGGTCGCGAACCTTTGGCCGATGAGATAGCGATGGAAATGGATATGGATGTAGAGAAAATTTATCAGATAGAAAAGATCGAGCAGAATGTAGTCTCTTTGGAAAACCCTGTAGGAGATGATGGTGACGATGGCAAATCTACACTTCAAGATTTCATTGCTGATGATAAGATTTTGTCTCCCGATCAAGAATCTTCTAGAAGAATACTTAGAGATCAGGTAAACATGATTCTTGGTGATTTATCAGAGAAGGAGCGTAAAATATTGGAAATGCGCCATGGTCTAAATGATGGCATTACTCATACTTTGGAAGAGGTGGGCAAAGAATTCGGAGTTACTCGCGAGCGCATTCGCCAGATCGAAGCCAAAGCTCACGAGAAGATTCGTCAGCATGAGAAGATTAATAGGTTGAAAAATTACTAGCCACTAGCCACTAGGCCCTAGCCACTAGTAAATTTTCAATTTTCAATAACCAATGATCAATTAAAAAAGCCTGCGATAATTGATCATTGAAAATTGGTTATTGGCCATTCTATTATTAATCGTATAAAAACTAGTGGCTTGTACTGAGTTTATCGAAGTGCTAATCACTAACATGTCCTCTTTCGACCAACAATACAAAGTTCTAAATTCTGCTCAAAAGCAGGCCGTTGACTCTATCGAAGGGCCGGTTATAGTTATTGCTGGTCCAGGAACGGGCAAGACCACGATTTTGACTTTACGAATTGCTAATATCCTGAAGAGGACTGACACCGCTCCGGAAAATATTCTCGCCTTAACTTTCACTGATTCTGGTGCCAATGCAATGAGAAGAAAACTAGTCGAGATTATCGGTTCTTCGGCATACAAAGTTAATATTCATACTTTCCACGGTTTTGCCGAAAAGATTATTCAAGAATATCCAGATTATTTCCCTAGAATTATCGGCTCAAAATTGATAACCGATGCCGAACAAATAAAGATTATCGAACATTTGGTAAAAGCAAAAGATATAGAAATCTTAAGATCTTAAGGCGACCAACTCTAATATATAAAAGCTATTTTGAAAGAGATTAATATTATCAAAAGGGAAAATATTATCCACGACCATTTGATTGAGGGTGTGTAAAAAGATATTGCCAATCTTCAATTGGAAAAAAATAAAAAGGAAATCTCCAAAGGAGAGTTGGATAAACTAGAAAAAAGGAATAATAAAAATTTGGAGCTGGCAAATATTTATGAAAGATACGAAAAAGAGTTGGCCAAACAAAAATTTTACGATTTTGATGACATGCTTTTGGAGCTTATAAGGATTATGGAAAAAGAGCCAAATTTCAAGCTTTTACTTCAGGAAAACTACCAATATATCTTGGCTGATGAGCATCAGGATGCTAATGGCTGTCAAAATAAAATCCTAGAATTACTAACTGATTTTTATGATTCACCTAACTTGTTTATCGTGGGGGATGACAAACAAGCGATATATAGGTTCCAAGGCGCTTCGCTTGAAAACTTTCTTTATTTTTCTAAGAAGGATCCAATATTGCAACAGTTCCTCTTTCATT
>CAYQCS010000089.1:0-2465 GCA_964416105.1 uncultured Candidatus Saccharibacteria bacterium | reverse complement strand
CTCTAGTTTTTCTTGTTCTTTATTCATTTTATTACATCAATGTTACAAAATATAAAGATAAATGTACAGCCGTTGTCTCACATTTTAACACTGCTTTAGAACTTTTTTATTGTTTATTTATTCTATTTTCACTTAGATTTCATCTGACTTTGTTAATCTACAGATATTAGATTTGCCGGCAATTTGGTAATGGGATAGGACTTGTCAACCTTGTCCCGTGGGTTCAATTCCCACTGCTGGCTAAGCTATTTTATTTATTCAGTTGACAAAATATCTGCACGTTTGCTAACATACAGGCATTGACAAGTCCTACCTTTTTATCAAATGGGACAAGAAACACAAAACCGCTTAGGCGGTTTTGTGTTTCTACGCCAAATCATCTTAACTTATCTAAAGAAGCTCCTTGACTCTCTCAATCACGAAACCCTTCTCATTATTTCTAGTGTTTATTGTCGCCTTGAATGCTAGACATTTGTCTATAACAATAAGATTTTTTTGTTCGCGATAATTCCTGGGAAAAACAACAGCTTCTGATTCACCAGAAAAGTCGGCAATTGTGATGAAAGCCATAGTTTCATTATTCTTGGTTTGGACCAAACGGACCTCGTTTATAATTCCTGCAAAAACTACACCTTGACCTTCTTTACCCGTTTCCAAAGCCTTTTTTATATCCATCTCTTTTTTCTCGATGACCGTTCGATACCTTTCTAGCGGATGGCCGGAAACATAGAGACCCAAAAGCTCTTTTTCCCAAGTCAATCTTTCTTTTGTTTCAATTTTTGGCGCAGGATTCAGCTTCAGACTTGGAATGGTCGAATGATCATTCATTACACTAAATAGAGAACTTTGATCAATATTCTTGTTACTGTTCTCTTTGTTGTATTCCAAAAGCAAGTCGATATTAGCCAACATCACCCCTCGATCTTCTCCGAAACAGTCTAGCGCACCCGCCTTGATCAACGATTCCAGAGATTTCTTATTTAGATTACGGTCTTTGATTCGGTCAAGGAAATCAGCTAAAGATTTGTATTTACCATTTTTCTTGCGTTCGTCAATGATAGCTGTTGAAATTCCCTGACCAAAGTTTTTGATCGTGACCAAACCAAAACGGATGCGGTAGGTAAAGTCGGAGCTTCCGGGATGTTCCACATCCCGGAGTTCTTTAGGCCCAGGATTAACCACAGTCTTTTGTTTATTGGAATCTATAGGACTTCCGGGATGTGGAACATCCCGGAGCTCTCGGGGCTCTTTGATGACGGTGAACTGACTGAAACTCTCATTGATATCTGGTGGCAAGACTGGAATACCAATGCGCTTACATTCAGCGATCGTTTCGGCCACCTTCTCGGTTTCTCCTTGCTCCGAAGTCAAAACGGCTGAGAGATATATTTCAGGGAAATGAGCTTTGAGATAAGCGGTGATATAGGCAATACGACCATAAGAAACCGAATGAGCTTTATTGAAACCATAAGCCGCAAAAGGTTCTATCCATTTCCAGATCTCTTTGGCTTTCTTTTCTGACAACTTGCTATGCTTCATACAACCATTAATAAAGTTTTCTTTTTGCGTGGCCATTTCCTCTGGTATTTTCTTTCCAACCGCTTTTCTAAACTTGTCTACTTCTATCCAGCTATATCCCGCTATATCATGCGCAATCATTAGCAAATCATCTTGAGTAACCAATACCCCGTATGTTTTTTTGAGGATTCTTTCTAATAGTGGATCGAGATATTTAACTAAACTTGGATTATGTTTTCTTGCTATATAATCCGGAATAAACTGTATTGGTCCCGGTCTGTACAAAGCGATCATGGCATTTATATCAAAAATATTTGTCGGTCTTAGATCTTTCAAGAACCTTGTCATTCCATCACCATTTAGCTGGAATAGATCGGCAGTCTCACCGCGCGCCAGCATCTCAAATGTTTTCTTATCATCTACCGGAATTGTATCTACATTTATTTCTATATTGTCTATTTTCTTTATTCTATTTATCGTATCAGCAATAATTGTCAGGTTCTTTAGGCCCAGAAAATCAAACTTAAGAAGACCGGCTTCTTCTATAGAATACATATCGTATTGGGTAATGATTTTACCTTCACCTTTTGGATCATATTGTAGTGGTGTAAAATCGGTAAGGGAAGATGGAGAAACTACTACACCAGCGGCATGAACTCCGATATGTCTAGCGCAACCCTCAATCTTCTTTGCCATGTCGATTATTTTTTTGGTGTCGACATCATTATCGTAGAGTTCTTTCAATTCTGGTACTTGCTCAATTGCGTGATCGATCGTCATTGGAAATCCCTGTGAACCCATCGTTATTAGCTTGGAAATTTTATCTCCGGTTTCATAAGGGTAGCCCATTGCTCTGGCGACATCCCTTACCGATCCTCTAGCCATCATTGTTCCGAAAGTTCCGATCTGAGCGACTTTTTCGGCGCCATATTTGTTACGGACATATT
>CAYQCS010000088.1:0-2471 GCA_964416105.1 uncultured Candidatus Saccharibacteria bacterium | reverse complement strand
CTCCAGTTCCATTACAGGTAATACATTTGGAAGAAGGTACTTGACCTTGACCATTGCAGACTTCGCAAACTCTACTAGTGTTGAAGGCTCCGAGAAATGTTCTTTTTGTCTCATTTATTCTCCCTCGACCTTCGCAGGTTTTACACTTGTTCATCGTTGAACCTTTTTCTGCTCCACTTCCATTACAAGAGATACACTTTGAATTTTTGGTAATAAATAAATCTTTTTCTACACCAAAAATAGACTCTTCAAATGTAATCGATACATCTACAGAAATATCAGTTCCTTTTTCTTGACCTCTAGATCGACTAGATCTTCGATTTGAATTGCCACCAAAGAAATCTCCGAAAATGTCACCCAGATCGAATTCAAAACCTTGACCGCCTTGTTGGAAACCAGAGAAATCGAAACCACCAAAACCTCCCTGGTTGAACCCACTAAAACCGCTCTGCCCATTGAAGCCAGCACCTCCGGAACCAGCACTACCATTAAATGGCGAGCCCGTCGAACCAAACATATCGTATTGCTTTCTTTTATTATCATCAGATAGGACCGAATAAGCCTCGCTAGCTTCTTTGAACTTTTGGGCCGAAGCCGGATCATTCTTGGTCTTATCAGGATGATGTTCGTGCGCCAATTTTCGAAAGGCTTTCTTGATGTCATCTTTGGAAGCATTCTTATCTACCCCGAGTATTTTGTAGTAGTCTTTCATAACACTATTATAAACGATAAAATTTCTTGTAGTAATCCTTGATCTCTTGTAGTTTAGATTTAGATATAACCTGTATTCGTTTTAGAATTCTTTTTGGAGATACAGTTCGAGCTTGATGAATGCACACTGACACAACTCTTCCGTCATTCAATTTGATTGGAATATATCCTGCAGATTTCTTGACACTTGTTGTCATAGGAAAAACAAGAGCTAGTTTGTCGGAAAACATATCTGCAATAAGACATGGCCTATTAAAAGATTCTCCTTTTCCGTCCATCCCAGATCCAACATTAACACCAATTGAAACCCATCTTATTTCTCCAGCACGACAAAACACTCCGGAATCTTCGTTGTTGAGTTGCTTTTTCACGCTGTTCCATTTGTCGAAACTTTTTATATACATAATATTTAATTATCTAAACACTTACATTACTATTTGCGATCTACCGAAGTAGACCGCTGACGCCCGAAGGCGACTTGTACTACTAGGTTATCATTTTTTTTATAATTTGTCAACAAAACAATACCTCTACTTCTTCTCCTTAAACTCGGCATCTTTTACATTGTCACCATTTGAATCTTTGTCATTTGGATTTGATTTGTCATTTGGATTTTGACCTTTGTCATTTCCCTGGCTCATATATTGCCCTATCTTCTGCATCTCTGTAGATAGTGCCTCTGACGCTGACTTAATCTTAACCAGATCTGGATTGGCATTATCCTTGGCGGTTTTCAAATCTGCAATCTTATCTTCAATAGATTTCCTCAACTCACCAGGCACCTTCTCTCCCGCATCCTTCAATGCTTTCTCGGCCGTATAGATAAGTTGCTCGGCAATATTCTTGGCCTCCACTCCTTCTCTTTTACCTTTATCTTCCGCTTCGTGCTTGGCCGCTTCCTGCTTCATTTTCTCCACTTCTTCTTTTGATAGACCAGAAGAAGCAGTAATCTTGATCGAATTGGCTTTACCAGTAGCTTTGTCTTTGGCGGTTACATTCAAGATACCATTGGCATCGACATCGAAAGTAACTTCGACCTGTGGCATCCCTCGCGGTGCAGGTGGTATACCATCCAAGATGAAGCGACCGAGAGACTTGTTGTCTGCCGACATCGCTCTTTCACCTTGAGTAATATGGATCTCTACTGAAGTCTGATTATCCGCGGCCGTAGAGAATACTTGGGATCGTTGGGTAGGAACAGTCGTATTCTTTTCTATAAGCTTGGTCGCTACTCCACCCAAAGTTTCGATTCCAAGTGATAGAGGAATAACATCCAAGAGCAAAACATCTCGGACTTCTCCTCCCAATATTCCGCCTTGAATAGCGGCGCCCACCGCAACCACCTCGTCGGGATTCACACCCATGTGAGGATCTTTACCGAATAACTTCTTGACTGCTTCTTGCAAAGCTGGCATCCTAGTCTGTCCACCAACCAAGATTACTTCATTGATTTCATTTATCTTGAATGGTGAGGCATCTATAGCGCGCTTGGTAATCGCGATCGCTCGGTCTACAAATTCCTGAGTCATCTCTTCGAGCTTGGCTCTGGTCAATGTGACAAGCAAATGCTTTGGTCCATCAGCGCCAGAGGAAATGAATGGGATATTGATCTCGGTCTGCATTGCAGTAGAGAGTTCGATTTTGGCTTTTTCGGCAGCTTCATCGAGTCTTTGCAAAGCCAAAGGATCATTTTTGAGGTCTATACCATTTTCTTTCTTGAATGTATCGGCCAACCAATTGACTATCTTGGCATCTATATC
>CAYQCS010000087.1:0-2493 GCA_964416105.1 uncultured Candidatus Saccharibacteria bacterium | reverse complement strand
AGTCTTATCGGTTAGAATATATTTCAAATGAGAAACTTGTTCCATGGCACTAGAACCTTTTACGATCACACCCCTTTTTGCCATAGCCGAGATTGCCGCGGTAAAAGCAAGCGGTACGGCAACAGCGATATCGTCGGCGCAAACGACAAGTAGAATAGAAAGTATGAATGGCAAAGGAAAACCAAATAAATATAACGAAAGAGAAACCAGCAGAACCACAACGATATACCATTTGGTGAACGTTCCCGCCAATCTTTCGGCTTTACTTTTTTTCCTACTAGCTTCTTCGACCAAAGCAATCATCCTAGATAGAGTAGTATCGGCACCAATCTTTTCAACACGAACAGTCAGTGAACCAGATTCATTGACTGTAGAGGTGAAGACTTTGTCTCCTACCTTTTTTGAGACCAATTCACTTTCACCAGTTAGAGTCGATTCATCTATTTCAGCTGTACCAGATACTACAACCCCATCGACAGGAACTTTGTCTCCAGCATTGATGATGACAAGATCACCAGTCTTTACCGCACTTATATGTATATCCTTGACTGTCTCACCATCTTTTATTCTGACCCATTCAACATGATATTTCATTAGGCTCTGAATGATTCTTTTTGTCCTAGCTTCAGTGACGTAGTCGAAGATTCTGGCAAAAGCCAACATCAAAGTGATGAAGGTGGCCGAAAACCATTCATGCGAAAGTAGAGAAAAGATAAGAGCAATCGAGGCCAACAGATCTACCGAGATCTGGCGTTTGAAAAACGATTTTATAGCACTGAATAGAACTGGTAAAAGACCAAGAAAAGAAAGGCCAACCAAAACAAGATCTGACCAGATTTCATTAAAGACAAAATGAATTGAAAGAAAAACTGCAGAAAAAGTCACTAGTAAGATATCAAAAACAAAAAGACTTCTGTACATATTAATGAAAACTGGCGAGACTGATAGCAATATACAAAACGACAACTCCGACCAGGGTCATGACCGTAGTCAGAAACTTCGGGTGAGCGTGATGGCTCTCCGGTATAAGATCACTAGCTCCAATATACAAGAAAAACCCAGAGAACAAAGCCAAGACAATACTGAGACCTTGCTCTGGCAAAGTAAATAATAACGTTGAACTTGCCCCAAGTATTGGTGCCAAAGCATTGACGATTAACCATTTATAGGCCTGCTTGTCTTGTCCTTCGTGCCTGAAGATCAAACCAACAACATTGATACCGTCCGAGAAATCGTGAACCAAAACAGCAATCGCTACTATTATTCCGACTGAGATAGAGACTTGAAAAGTAAGACCTATAATCACACCATCAAGAAGACTATGAATAGAAAAGCTACCAGCTCGCAAGACACCGCGTCTATTATTCTCATCTTGGATCATTGTATGAATATCATTTTCGTGACAACCATCATGAGAATGAGAATGCATAGTGATAACACGATCTAGTATCAGATATGCCAGAAATCCTACAGCAATAAAAAAGACAATCGTATCCACACTGTAGAAACTTGAACCGAGCGCCAAAGATTCTGGTATAAGATCAAAAAAGACCAGACCGAGAACGGCTCCTGCACTAAAACCGATAATAAGATGTAGTTTGTCCTTGAATCTAATCGCGACGAAACCGCCAATCAGAGTAGATAGAAAAGCGGCAATAGACATCAGGATTACCATGAAGGTAAGTATAGCACATTACATCAACTGTTCTGGACTCTCTACAATAATCTCTGCCTTACCATTATAAGACTTAATAACGCCTCTTACTTTCACCTCGCGCTCGTACTGCTTGAGGTTACTAAATTTATCAGCATCCGAAGCAAATATAACTGCAGTGAAAGGACATTTGCTATAATCTTTGCAAAAATCTAGAAAAGTAGTTCCACTTTTGGATGTATAAACTTTGATCACCTTACCCCTCACAATCGCTTCTTCACCTATATGATCCATCGCTTCCTGATAATCATATTCCTTCACTTCCCCACCAGAGCCGATCTTTGTGTCTAATTGATCATTGGTTATTGAAAATTGATCATTTTCATTTTCTTCCAACACTCTCTCCACAATCTCCAAGTACTTCTTTCTTACACTCTCTTTCGTACCAATCTCCAGTATCTCATCGTTTACCATGGTTGCAGACTGCGTCCAGTTATAACTTCCCGAAGCATACGCATCATCGGTCACTATAACTTTCAAATGCATGATGCCCTCTTTATGTTTTTGGGTTAGAACTTTTATTCCTGCATTTCTAAGATCAGACACGATCTCTTTGTTGGTACCAAAACTAGCTTCGCTGTCGGTAATACCTTCGACGATCAAACCTCTTTTTTTGGCTTTAATCAAA
Source organism: uncultured Candidatus Saccharibacteria bacterium (assembly GCA_964416105.1). Classification (GTDB taxonomy): domain Bacteria; phylum Patescibacteriota; class Minisyncoccia; order Phycocordibacterales; family PALSA-1337; genus C7867-002. The sequence continues at coordinate 151 of CAYQCS010000087.1, read as the reverse complement.
GCTGAGGCAATATTTTTATTTGTGAAATAATAGATAGCAAAATAAACATATCGATCGGCATTTTCTATAACTTTGACTATTTCTTTATCGTTCTGTTTTTTGTCCAGAGAATAGACAACCTTGAATTGTGATCCACTATACAGGCCAGACA
>CAYQCS010000086.1:0-2548 GCA_964416105.1 uncultured Candidatus Saccharibacteria bacterium | reverse complement strand
AGATTGACCTTTTTGAAATCAGGCCAACCTTCAGTCTTCATCTTATGAATCTGCAATTTCCATGCGAGTCTAAGCTCGTCGATTGAAGTCTCGGGACTGAGTATTAATTTCACCAACTTCTTGTCTGATTTCTTGTCGCTCTTTGCTGCTATCATCTCCATATGAAAGGTATATATCGGCGGGCAGAGGATGCCTGTGGTGATGAGGGTAACGAGTGCATCTTTCCATTCTGGCCCGAAGTCGAGCTTGTCCATCCAGTAACCGAGGATTTCTTCCATTTTTATGATATGTCCGATGCTCATCCGAGACTCAATCTTTCTGCCGATTTTTAGTATTTTCTCGTAGCTATCAGGGTGGCCGGCGTACCAGTCAATCATTGATATTTCTGTGTTTGGAAAAGGTAGTTCCTCTCTGACACTCGCTAATCGTTCCATATTTGCCACGTTCTGTAGATTCCTAAAAAACTCTTTGTTGTTCCACGCTTTATGCCAAAAGAGCCACCAGTTTCTAGCTAGGGTTCGGAGAAGTGCTAAGTGGTCTTTGATTGTCATTTTTACCTCCATGTATGTTTGGAATCATATTAGAAAATATGGGTGTGGTAAAGATAAATATTACAGTGGTTTTTTGGTGTCTTGTTTTGTCTCGTTCAAATCTGTCCTTACAGGGCTTGGTATTTTCTTTATAACTCGCAAGTGAGACACGGTTTCGAGACACTTCGTTTTGTGTCTCGTTTGTAACATTTGCAGAAAAGAGACCAGACCGAGCGGGCTAATTATGGTATATTGAAAAGCGTCAAAATACCCTTGTGGGGTCTCACTTCACATAATCCGAGACCTTGAGGGGGCACCATAGATTTTTTACATTGACATTTATCTCCCAAAGAGTAGTCTTTTTGTTGGAAGGAGTAAACAGTATGATCATTTTTACACCTGAACAAAGAGAACAGCTTGCCAACTTTCTGACTGAGAGTAGACAAGATCACGATTGTTATTTTGTTGGGGAGGACGGATCGTTTTACATGCGTCTTCCGTCACCACAAGAACCGGTTCTGGTTCCCGACGAGACGATGCTTGACACCACTCTAGCAAGAGCTGGTCTTGTGTTTGAGCAAGGCAAGGTCGAACAAGATTTGGTGAATGATTGGGGATTGAACGGAGACATTTCCTCGCAGTACATCTTTCTTGAAACCAGGATGAGAGTTTACCTTTCTTCTCCTTTGCTTCTTATGAAAGAGGTCGAGTTCAATGAAGCGTGGCATCGCATTTTCGGAAACCCTATTGGTGATGCTCAACAAAGCCCACAAGGAGATTCCGAAGCCGACGACCAGAAAGTTCCTGATAGCCAGCTTGAAAGGCTTGCTAGCGGGGTAGAGAACCTTCAGTTATAACAACGCACGCTCTGTAAATCAGGGCGCACGCAAGGACCGGAATAACACCGGTCCTTTGTTTTTTACTGAGTTCGCATACGTATGACTAAGTTCACATACATATTGCACAAATAATAAAAGTGCGTTAAACTACTGTAATACAAATTATTACGACAAACATGCGTTCAATAATTAACATATCATTACCAGAATCACTAGCCCTAGAGATTAGAAGAGAGGTTAAAGACGGGAAATACGCTTCTGTAAGCGAACTTTTTAGATATCTATGGCGTATGTGGAAAGAAGAGCGACTTATAGGTGAACTTAATAATTCAATTACTGATTATAAAAATGGTAAGTTTAAGTTACTTAAGTCATTAAAAGATTTACAGTAATGCTTTTTCGATGCAAATATTCTATTCAAGAACATTTGAGAAACAATATCGAAAGCTTTCCTCGAGCATAAAATTAATAGCCGAAGAAAAAGAAAAGATATTTAGAACAAATCCTTTTGATCCTGTCCTGAAAACACATAAATTACACGGAAAGTTTGCAAACTTTTATGCTTTTTCTTTGAATAATAAATATAGGATAATATTTGATTTTACTAAAGAAAAAGTCAGATTTCATTTGATTGGAACGCATGATATTTACGATTGAAAGGTTCCAGGTTCCATTGACATTTATCTCCCAAAGAGTAGTCTTTTTGTTGGAAGTAGGACATATGAATCCAATACTGACAGCAGAACAAAGAGAACGACTTATTCTCTTCTTGAGAGAAGTCGGAAAAGATGGAGATCGCTATTTTGTCCGACAAGAGGACGGGTTGTTTTATACTCGTTTTCCGTCACGACAAGAACCAGTTCGAACTAGTGACGCAGAGATGCTGGAGCTTGCTCTGACCAGAGCCGGTCTTGGGTTGGAGTATGGTGTGGTACACAACATTGGATTTGTGGTGGCGCACTCGTCTGAGTGTTCGTTTCAGTCCTTTCGTGAGATGTTGGTTCGTAGAGTGGGGCACGAAAAAAGAGTTGATGAAGTTCTTGGATGCGTTTTCCCGCCCCAAGATTCGGAAACCGACAACAAGGAAGAATTACCGCTTGTTGAACCGTATTGTGATGACATTGGCGCCCTGTAACCATGCGCGCACGCAAGGACCGGAAAACACCGGTCCTTTGTTTT
>CAYQCS010000085.1:0-2557 GCA_964416105.1 uncultured Candidatus Saccharibacteria bacterium | reverse complement strand
TAGTAGTAAAAAGAAAATTGGCTCCTGTAACAGACCCAACACCACCATAAAAAGAAATACTACTTTTGTTCATGGCATTATTATACTTTAGATTAAAGAAAATCGCCTGCATGGCAGACGATCTTCTTAGGATTGCAGAAGTATATACCTGTTTGCACAGGTGGGTAGCCTAGCTTCAAACGCCACTTCGGGTCGTAGAAGAAATTGTACTGTTCAATCAGTTCGTCAGCTTCCCTTTTTTATTTATTTAGAGTATTTTACTTCTGCAACCTGTATTAATTTTAAACCTATAAAAAAGTAATGCAATAGAAAAAAGTTCTGCGACACATGTTTGACAACTTTGACAACAAGAGTTTAAGGGGTGATAGCGCAACAAGTAAGAAGGATATGGCCTCCGTAAAGACCCCACAGAAATTTTCAGCAGAAAATTTCGAGGATAAAGCAAAAATGTTGCAACATTTTTGCGGTCTTGGAGGAGGCCATATCCTTCTTACTTGTTGCGCTTACCATCTCTACTCCAAAATCCCATCCAAATCCACATCATAAAGCATTGCTTCAGCGATTAATCTATAATCAAACAATTCTTCTTTCTTGAACCAGTGAGCAATCTCGTCATTCGCTTCTTTGACTGAACCAGAAGCATGTACCAAGTTGCGAACCGCGCGCCCATCTGTATCGCTCATTTTGTACGAATCTAAAACGAAATCACCCCGAATAGTACCCATCGATGAAGTCAGAGGCTCCGTCCCACCTGTAATCTTTCTAACTATCTCGACAGCGTGCGCGCCCTGCCAAACCATAGCGATAACTGGACCTTTGGTCATATAGTTTATTAGATTTTTCAAGATAATCTCTGTTATCTTTAACGGATCAGTGTGTGGAGGAGTTAAGCCTTTGTCTGTGTAACCTTTAATAGTTTTAAGCCCTGTCTTGACCCTCCATTCAGGATCCAAAGTATAATGTTTTTCTATAAGTTCTGCCGAAGGAATAAGCATCTTGATACCAACAAGCTTAAGACCGATCTTTTCGTACCTTTTGATAATCTCTCCTATCAAAGTTCTTTGTATCCCATCTGGTTTTATAACAACCAAGGTTCTTTCATATTTTGGATGTGAAGACATATTTTTGTTTTATTTTATAAGTTTAGCTTAAAATAAGTCCGTGTTCTAGTGCATTACTCCGTAAGAATCTCCGCTCCGCTTTTGGTAATTACTACCGTATGTTCGAAATGAGCCGAAGATTTACCATCCGCTGTTCGATAAGTATAACCGTCTAGATCAAGTTTCACTTTTGGTGAACCGAGATTGAATATTGGTTCGATAGCGATCACTGCACCAGATTTCAGGACTTCTCCTTTACCTTTTTCACCATAATTTGGTACATAAGGATCTTCATGAACAGAATAACCAACACCATGACCACAAAGCTCCTCTACAATTCCATAATTATTTGAAATGGCAAATCTAGATATTGCTTCGCCAATATCACCAGTAGTACAACCATCCTTTGCTACTTTTATTCCTGCATAAAGAGCCTTTTTGGTTACATCGAGTAGATCAAAAAGATCTTTGGAAATATTACCGACAGGAACTGTAACTGCCGCATCAGTTATAAGTCCTTTGTGTACCAGACCAAGATCCAAAGTGACAATATCACCTTCTTGTAAAATCTTCTCTTTATCATTTGGAATACCATGGACCACTTCATCGTTAACCGAAACACACAAAACTGCCGGATAAGGCATCTTATTACCTGAGGGTCTATAATTCAAGAAAGCGCCCTTATCCCCTTTTTCTTCAACTAACTCTCTAGCTTTTTCTTCCAATTGAAAAGATGTAACTCCTGGCATTACCATTCTTGCCAATTCCCTAAGAATCGAGGCGTGTATTTTGCCACCTTCGCGCAAGGTTGCAATCTCTTCTTTGGTTTTTATTGTAATCATAGATAAAAACTACACCAAAGAAAGCTTTTTCACAATATCTTTATGGATTTCTTCTACTGACCTCTCACCGTCCAATGTTAGAAAATTATAATTGGCATTATCTCGATAGAACTCTACCGTTGGAGCCACATCGGTTTCATACCAATCCAATCTTTTCTTTATATCTTCTTTTTTGTCATCCATTCTTTTACGACCCAACAATCTTTTCGTCGCTTCCTCTGAACTTATATTTATATTTATAACCCAAGGCTTTTCCAAATTATAAAACTTAAACATTGAATGGAGCACACCGGCTTCGTGGAACCTTCTTGGTGTTCCGTCAAATATGATATGTTGATTACCGTTATAATTATCGACAAGTTGTTTGGCCCACATGTGCACTGTAAGAAATTCGGGCATCAAACCACCAACTTCGTATATCTCTTTAGAGATCTTCTGGGTTGTACTTTGCCCTTGAATAAAATTCCTAAATTCTCGACCAGTGTAAATATAGAGTATATCGTGTTCCGGATCTTTCTCTTTGAGTTTATTCATGAGCAACTCTATCTGCGTACCTTTACCACATCCAGAACGACCAATAAAAATAAAAGATTGTTTTTTCATGGAACTATTATA
>CAYQCS010000084.1:0-2663 GCA_964416105.1 uncultured Candidatus Saccharibacteria bacterium | reverse complement strand
AGCATTCCAAAATTTAATTTGTTCCAAAATTCCTTTCTAGTTAATGTTTATGCTTCCAAACAGTAAACTAGTGAACAGCTGATGAATTGTTCTTTAAGTGTGATCAATTCCAATCAAATGCCAATTCCTATAAATCAAAGTTTTTTTGAACTTACGAAATATCATATTGATCTTCAGATTGCGGCTACACCAAAAGATACAAGAATATATATGTTAGCCGGTTCTTACCTAAATGGTATAAGTCAATTTACCGATGCTGTCAAAGTTTTGGAAAAAGCTTATGCTCTTTCGCCACAGAAGCAGTCTATAGCTTACGAGTTGGCCACAAGTTATTTGAATGTTGCAGATCAAAGAGAAAAAGCTGTTAATGTTCTGAAGGGGGCCTATGATTCTACTCCAGACAATAGCCAAGCAAGATTTGCTTACGCTACCGCTTTGGTTGCCCTAGGTAGGGACTCTGAAGCGAAAAAGATCTTTGGTGACGATCCGGCTATATTTGAAAGTATTCAGGTGGCACAAGCTTATTCATTGTCCAAACAATACACCAAAGCGATCGCAATATACAAAACTCTAATCAAAAATAATCCGACCGATGTTAACTATCGCGCACAGTTGGCACAAGTTCAATTTGAAGCTGGTCTCAAATATGACTCTATCTTGACCTTGCGCGCTCTTGCAGAAGATCGTCCTGATCTCAAAGCACAGATAGAGGCTACGATTAAGCAGATAGAGAAGTAAGTTCAGAGTTTGGCGCGCGGATTTAATTTATTACAAGGTTTGGTCTATATATAGCTTAATACTTGCGCTGTGGATAAGTCCTTGCTATTAGATAATATTTATGGTAGTATAGCGGTATGTGAGTGTGTGATTCCAAAAATGTTTCGCAAAGCCCCGCCTCGGCGGGTTTTTGCGTACTACAAATCAACGAATCTACGAATTACTACGAATATACGAATGTTACGAATCAACGAATCTACGAATTACTACGAATATACGAATGTTACGAATCAACGAATTTGGGTTACAGGTTGGTTGTGGGGATTGAGGACTCGCTTGGGGTAGATGTGTTTCTGTCGGAAATTGATTATAAGACCAAGTCTTATGTCTGAGGCAGTCAGATATCTTTTCATTTGCAAGTAGTCTTCTTTAGTTACAATATCTTTTGCTTTTAGATCAACAATTATTTGCTTATTTACAATAAAATCTGGGCGGTTTCGTCGGTTCGATATTTCTTCCGCAAAACTACCGACACATTTTTCTCTACAAAAGTCTATCTTATCTCTCTTTAATAATTTATCTAAATAATCTGCATATGTTTTTTCACTACGAAATCTTCCCAATTCATTTTGGGTCTCAAAACACAGACCATATACTTTATATGATAATTCTTTATATAATATTTTCTCTGTCATTGTCTTACAATTACTAAGTTCCGAATACCTCTATTTCCAATATGTATTTAATCCGTATATTTGTAGATTCGTAGTAATTCGTAGATTAGTAGCTAGTTCGTTGATTCGTAGTCGAGATAGATAATAAATAACTGTTACCAAGATCCTAGGACATTTTTAGGCTACCGCAATCACGTTGAATCTTGAATATCTTTGCAATGAGCATATCAACTTGTCTCTTCAAGAGCAATGGATTTAGTATGTCATGTTCTTTACGGAGTTTCTCCTTGATGCTCTCATCAATATCTTTGTGTGCAAGAACCCTTTGGTATGGTGTTTGTGCTTTGTCGTATCTCTTCCTGTATTTTGAACCAATGCGGATCTTCTCAATACACTTTCTCGATGGTACGAAATGATTCAGATACAAATCTAAAACATCGTAGAGCTCATTCATAGCCGGTATGGCTTTTTCACAATCGATTCTGGTGTATCCTAAAAACCTTCTGATAATGTGTCCATTCTTTTGTTCCACATACGCATTGTCATTCTTGTGATACGGTCGTGACCGTGTGAGTTCAACTTTGTTCTCATCGCACCAATTCTTGAGGTGCCAGTTGATGAACTCCGATCCGGTATCAGGGTGAGCTCCTTTCATTGGAAAAGGAAGCTTGTTCTTGATGGTTGAAAGACTATTCTTGGTTGCGATTTGACCTTTGTTCCACTGGGCTCGTCTTTTACCCCAAAGAGTAGAAACATCAGTCCAATTCACGGTAAATGCCATGTCTCCGATGAGAGATGACCCACAGTGGACCACCGTATCCAGTTGCCCAAATCCTGGCGGTTTGTCTTCCCATGGGCCAACGAAGATGGGGATGATTTCCTTCAAAAGCGATGGTTTGGTCGAACTCAGACCCGATCTCGTTCTCCTCGCTTTCATGAAGAGATCAACCCTGTCTTTCATTGTACCTTCGCTCATGGCAAGAAGTTTGCCAGTGGTTTCATCAGAATGTTTCCAGAGATTGTCTCTCTGTAGAGTGACAATGTAATCCTTAAAGACTGAGTACACAAGTTCACCACAGATCTCACTTGTAGCTTCCCAGATATCTTTGAGCGCTGCAGTGACATCTGGCGTGTAGTACAATGGACGGCCTCGGCCTTCTGTTCTACAAGGATCTTGGATCTGTAATCGTCTAAACTTTCTCACAGCCGACTTCTCGTGCATCTTGGTCACAAAACACACATGTCTTAATATCTTACCTTTCTCTTCTTTGT
>CAYQCS010000083.1:0-2713 GCA_964416105.1 uncultured Candidatus Saccharibacteria bacterium | reverse complement strand
TTGAGAAAACAACTTCACCAGACCTAAAGTCTTTATGGGAGATTGGAAAGACTTTGAATAAAAAACATTCCACGGCAGAGAAGCAACGGGGGTCTACTTACTGGCAAGAAATAGATAAGTCAGTTTGTGATGTTACGGGTTCAAATATCTCTGACCTAAAGACCTACAAACTATATGAGATTGAGAAGACTAAAGAGCTTGGTCTGGAAGGAATAAAATATTGGCAAGAAAAAATAAACGAGTTTGGGAAACTGAGTAGGGAGGAGGCGATAAAGATGCTCATCAAAGCTCAAAAAATTGAACAGAAAATACAGACTATCGAACGGGCCATTTCAAAAAGCTATTCCATCTAGCGGATTATGAGTTCTAAAAATTATACAAACAAAATCGTAAATGATGATTGTCGAAATCATCTTGAAAAAATTGAGCGGGACTCTATTGATTTGGTTCTGTCAGATATTCCGTATGGAATAAATTTGGATAATTGGGATGTTTTACACAATAATACAAACTCTGCTCTACTAGGAGCATCCCCCGCCCAATATGGAAAAACTGGGTTCAAAAAACGAGGCAAACCAATCAATGGTTGGAATGAGGCGGACAAAAAAATTGGCCAGGAATACTACGATTGGTGCCTGACTTGGACTAAACCCCTCTTTCCCATCGTAAAAGAAGGTGGCTCGGTATTTATTTTTGGAGCAAGACGAACTCTACATAGAGCAATTTTAGCTATGGAAGATAGTGGTTTTCTGCTTAGAGACACTCTCGTCTGGAAGAAAAGGAACGCACACCATAGGGCTCAAAAAATAAGTATCGTTCTTGAGCGAAGAGGGCTAGAGAAAGAAGCAAAAGAATGGGAAGGATGGCGACTAGGAAATCTAGCCCCAATGTTTGAACCAATCGCTTGGTTTTTCAAGCCGTATAAGCTCACTATTACTGATAACTTACTCGCCAACAAAGTTGGGGCTATGAACTTAGGCGGAACAGATAAATATGTTTCAGACCAAAATAATATACTCGACTTTTGGTTTGATAAAGATGAACGTAAATACCACGAGGCCCAGAAGCCACTATCGATTACAAAATATCTAATCGAACTAACCACAATAAAAAACCAAGTTGTCCTAGACCCGTTTGTTGGAAGCGGAACAACAGCGGTTGCGGCCAAAGAGCTTGGCAGAAAATATATCGGATTTGAGATTGACAAGGAGTATTCAAGAATTGCCGAAGAAAGAATAAAGAACCCCGCTAGCAACAGTAAACGTAGCAATGTAACTACGCCACTAAATACTTTGTTCAGTTAGTTATGAAAGCCATCCTTCTTGCCAGAGTATCAACCGAAGAGCAAAAGGAGGCAGGCAATTCACTTCCTGCTCAAGTTTTCCGATTGGAAAAATATATTGAGCGGAACGACAAACTGACACTAGAAAAAGAATTTACCTTTGATGAGTCCGCCTACAAGGAAGACCGTGCAAAATTTGATGACGTAATCGACTTCATCGAAAGCCAGAAAGAAATCGTCGCTCTCTGTTGCGACAAAGTAGACCGCCTTGCTAGAGACTTCCTTGTCGGTCTCCCAAGAATTGAAAAACTTCGACGAGAAGGTAAGATAGAGCTCCACTTCCCCGGGGATAATCTCGTCTTGCACAAAGACTCCCCTGCTACCGACCTTTTCCACTTCAATATCGCCGTCAGCTTGTCGCAATACTATTCCAACGCCATCAGCGACAACGTAAAGAGAGCTCTTGAACAAAAGCTCCGCAGTGGCGAATGGACAGGTCAACCACATATCGGCTATATCAACACCCTTGAGAACGAGAAGAAAGGGTTTGCCTTGGACCCAGAAAGAGCCTATTTGGTCCGCAAGATATTTGAGCTCTATGCCACAGGCAATTACTCGATAAAGACCCTACGGGACGAGATAACCAAGCTCGGCTTGAGAAGTCGGAATGGGAAGGTTTTGGGTCCGAGTATGGTCCACAAAATCCTCAAGGACAAGTTCTATATCGGGACAATGACCTCCAAGGGCCGAGAATACCCCCACAACTACCCCACAATCGTTCCTAAGGACATTTTTGAGCGTGTTCAGAGTATCTTAGCTAGCTTCCAGAAGAAGACCGTCAAATACGCCGCTAAGCCCTTTGTTTTCCGAGGGATGGTCCATTGCGACAAGTGTGGCGGGACTATCACTGCCGAACTCAAAAAGGGTCGCTACGTCTACTACAGCTGTTCTAACTTCAAAGGGAAATGCGAACGGGTCTGGGTTCGGGAAGAAGAGCTCCTTGAGCCCATCAAAGACGTGCTCCGCAATATCCAAATGCCCCAAGAGAAAGTTGATAAGGTCGTTGCCTCTCTCAAGGCCCTGAACGAGAGCAAAAACCTTTTCCATCAGAACCAGCTAGACCAGCTTCAAAAGGAATATAACCGCCTTCAGACGAGCATTGACCGCCTTCTCGACCTTTTTGTGGACGCTAGTATTACTCGTGATGAGTATGACAAGAAATTGAAGGAGTATAAGGAAAAACAGCACGATACGACCTTACGATTGGAAGAGCTTACCAATGCCGATGAAAACTACCATATTACTGCAGCTACGCTCTTTTCTCTGGCTAATCGGGCTCTTGAAATCTTTGAAAGTTCGGAAGTAAACGAAAAACGACAGCTCCTGAATTTCTTACTTCAGAACTGCCGTCTTTCGGGGAAAAACATCGCA
>CAYQCS010000082.1:0-2785 GCA_964416105.1 uncultured Candidatus Saccharibacteria bacterium | reverse complement strand
GTGCGCGCTAAGGGACTCGAACCCCTGGCCTACCCCACGTCAAGGGGTCGCTCTACCAACTGAGCTAAGCGCGCGTATATATTGTTTATTATAAAAGATGATTGTTCAATGAACCAAAACTACTTTACCAAAACTTTGTTCAAAAATCCAATGGTGTAGGATTGACTGTAACACCTTTTTTACTTTCAGTGGAAGTCTCGTATATTCTGATTTTGTCTATGAAGACAGCATCATCACGCTTAGCTAGGACCAATTCAACCAAATGACCTTTCATTACTTCTTTGGAGAAATGTTGATCGAATAGTAGATTGCCCAAAGAATAGAATACCGGCATATCACCGATCTTCACTCTTTCGAGTATCACATGCGGATGAGAGCCCAATATTGCTTTTGCTCCAGCAGAAACCAATATTCTTGCTTGTTCTCTTATTCTTGGCGATGAACTTGTCGCATATTCCTCATCCCAGTGTGGCATTACCAAAACAAAATAACCTTTGCTACTAAGCTCTTCTACTTTTTGAACAATTCTGTCGAAACCGGGTTGGAAATAATGATAACCGACTAGGGCTATTTTGAAACCATTTTTCTCTGTAATAAATTCGGTTGAAGAACTATTTCTATAATCACCGAAATAGCCGATACCAGCCTTTTTGAGTAGATTTCTTGTTTCAGATAAACCGGTACTACCGAAATCATTGCTATGATTATTTGCTAGGCTTACTGCGGTGATACCAGCGTCGGATAGTGTTTTTGTTACTTTTGGACTGAAAGTAAAGGTAAGTTCTTTGCCAGTTTTTCCGTTAGCCAATAAGGTTTTTGATTTATTGGAAGTGATCGGTCCTTCTAGGTTAACAGCGACAATGTCGGCTTGCTTGAAAAGGGGAGTGATAGAAGCAAATAAGGTATTGTAGCCATACTTTTCTCCAACTAGTCTTATACCTCGATCGAGCATCACATCTCCGCCGATCATTATGGTTAATGATGATGAATTATGATTATTTGGCGTCGAAACGATATTTACATTTTCTATGTTTTGATCTTTATCAGATGCGATTGTTGAACTATCAGAATTATCGATAGCTACATTTACATTCGCTGTATATATTTTCTTGAAGTCTGGTATATGAATAGGTGTATCTCCAAAAGCAAGTTTGAAGCCATGATTACCAACCCACAGAGAACCCCAGCCAAACATCGTTATCAGCAAGGCAAAAAATATCTTACTTTTGGAAATTTGATTTTCCTCTTCCTCCATTTGAGGTAATTATATCACGGGTTGAAATTTGTTAAGAATACAAAAATACTCCGTATAAACTTTATCAGTACCAAGGAGAGTCGATTTGATTCCTACAGTATCAAAACCGGATTGTTTTCTAGATCAGATTGTTTGCAATGTTCAGTATATTTTCTTATGTTAAAATTCAGTGATTGTATGAAAAAAGTTAACGGTAAGATAAATATTTACATAGATGGTAACAATCTATACAGAGCTGCTAAGGAGCTTGGTTTCGATCTTGACTATAAGAAATTTCGAGGTTGGTTGCGACAAAAATATGATCCAGCTAATGTTCTTATTTTTATTGGTTTGGTTCCAAGCCGTACGAGGTTTTATCAATATCTACAGGAATGTGGTTATGTCTTGATATTCAAACAAACTGTTTCTGTTGGCGAGATCGTAAAAGGGAATTGTGATGCAGAGTTGGTACTGAAAACAGTTTCTGACTTCTATACGAAATCATTTGATAAATGTATTGTAATTACCGGTGATGGTGATTTTGGTTGTCTTGTGGAATTTCTGAAAAATAATAACGCATTATTCTGCTTGATTGCACCAGATAAAAATAAATGTTCATACTTATTGAGGAATAAAAATATCGAGACTACTTTTCTTAATGATCATTATCACAAGTTTTCTGTTAGTAATGTCCAAAAAGAAAAAGCCCCCAGTGCAGACGTATCTGCACTAGGGTCTTTCTCATAGTTATGTCACAATTCTATACCTTACGATATGGTAAGTCAATAGTTGATCAATTATTAAGCAGCCCTACGGGGAATCGAACCCCGATTACAGCCTTGAAAAGGCCGTGTCCTGACCGTTAGACGATAGGGCCCTACTACGCTTTGCTTCGCAAAGCTTCGTAGGGCAAGCCCTACGAATAAGCAAGGAAGTTTCTCGGATAACCAAGAAACTTGGTAAATATTACTATCTTTTCAAGCTTTTGGCAAAGGTGTATGATTGTGCGATGAAAAAGAGAGATGTAGCGGTCCTGGTCTTATTCAAGGGAAATAAAATCTTATTACAGAAAAGAGCGAAAGATGCAAAAAGATTTCCTGGAACATGGGGTCTATTCGGTGGGGGAGTGGAAGATGGTGAGAGCGCAGAATTGGCACTTAGAAGAGAAATAAAAGAAGAACTAGGTTTGGATTTGGAAATAGTTTCTCTGGCTGATAAGTGCGATTATGTTTTGCCAGAAAAAGGGGAGAGTGGGCAGATCTTTGTCTTTTATAGCAAGTACGAAAATCAGAAACTTTGCTTGAATGAAGGCGATCGGATGGAGTGGGTCGACCTTGATCGTTCGCTAGAATATGACATCACCCCTTATTACAGGAAGATTATAGAAAAAATTAGGCATAACAATATTTCTGTGGTATCGTAATTCAGGTGTTTAAGAAAGGGAGTTTATTTTAACTTATAATGGAGAGGTGGCTGAGCGGTTGAAGGCACCGGTTTCGAAAACCGGCAGGCTCGCAAGGGTCTCGGGAGTTCGAATCTCCCCCTCTCCGC
>CAYQCS010000081.1:0-2823 GCA_964416105.1 uncultured Candidatus Saccharibacteria bacterium | reverse complement strand
AACTAGAGGAAGAACGAGGAATACCAAAAGAAAAAACTCTTGAAGCCATCTCTATGGCTTTAGCTACTGCTTACAAAAAAGAATATGGTAAGAAGGGTCAGATAGTTCGCGCTTCTTTCGACCAAAACACTGGCAGTGTAGAATTCTGGCAAGTCAAAATAGTAGTCGATCGTAATCAAGTAATCATGGAAGGAGACGAGGAACCAGAGAAAAACCTCAAAGATACTGCGGTAGAAGATATCAAGATTCGATTCAATCCAGAACAGCATATGTTCATCGAGGATGCCAAAAAGATAAAAAGAGATGTTGCTGTAGGAGATGAGCTGGTATTTCCTCTAGAAACAAAAGCAGATTTCGGTCGTATTGCTGCTCAAACAGCAAAACAGATAATAATTCAGAAGATCCGTGAAGCTGAGAAAGTCTCAGTAATGGGAGAATATGGAGAAAAAGAAGGACAGATCGTCGCAGGAATGGTCGAAAGAGTAGAGAGAGGTGTAGTCTATATCGACATGGGTAGAGCTGTCGGTGTAATTCCCTACGAAGAACAAATACCTAGCGAGCACTGGAAAACCGGTGATCGTATCAGAGCCTATCTCTATGCAGTAGAGGAAGGTCCGAAGGGTATTATGCTCAAATTATCTCGCGCCCACCCTCAATTCTTGGCAAAACTGTTCGAAACCGAAACTCCAGAGATTGCTTCTGGTGTAGTAGAGATAAAGAGTATAGCTAGAGAAGCTGGCTCAAGATCGAAGATTGCAGTAATTTCCCATGACTCTCACATAGACCCGATCGGTTCGATGGTTGGTCAAAGAGGAGTGCGTGTGGCTACGGTAACCAGCGAATTATCTGGTGAAAAGATAGATATTATCGAATGGAATGAAGACCCTGCTATATTTATCGAAGAAGCTCTATCCCCTGCCGAAGTGGTCTCTTTGGAATTGGATGAAAAAGAACACAAAGCGATTGTAACTGTAACCGAAGATGAACAATCTTTGGCTATCGGTAAAGGCGGTCAAAATGTTCGTCTTGCCGCCAAGCTCACCGGTTGGAAGATAGATATCAAGTCAATTAAGGGCTTGGAAGATTTAGTAGTACCAGAAGATGCGGAGAATCCAGAGGAGAAGTAAACTATTCTTTACAACATAACAAAAAAGAGGCTAAGCCTCTTTTTTGTTATTTACAGAATTAATAAATAGATCCACTCGCCCCTTTAGTTTTTCAAACTCAACAAGATCAACTTTTTTATTATCAACATGTTGAACATATTCAAGACCCATCTTTAGATCTTCTCTGAATTGATCAAGTAAAGCGCCTGTATGAACTCTTATAATTTCTTTCAATTCATCGATCTGACGATCTATTTTATCAAACCTTTTATCGTGCTCAGCTAATCTTGCTTCAATGGTGTTGAACCTAGCGTCTATCGAATTAAATCTTGTTTCGGTCAAACTTCTAAAATCTCTCATCTCTGCTACAAAATCATTGAAATCTCTCTTGGAAATATAATCCAAAAGCTGATGTTTTGAGACAAATGTATTATTTGTATTTACCATATATCTAAAACTTAATTAGTAATTTTGGCAGGTGCGATAATTATACCAAATCAGAAATTCTTGTGACCTATTCAAGAAAATAATTGTGTTTGGTAATAAAAACTTTTTTAACAAAATACAACTAACAACACCTGTCAATACTACAAAAAACCCCAATTTCTGCTAGAATCGCTCTTATTACAAATAAATTACAAAAATATGTCCACTACTCTGATCTTCTCCCTAGTCGCATCTATAATCGCTATAGCCTATGGAGCATTTCTCGTAACTTCGATAATAAGAAAGCCGGCTGGCAATGAAAGAATGAAGGAGATAGCTTCTGCCATTCAAGCCGGAGCAAAAGCTTATCTAAACAGACAATACAAGACCATTGCTGTAATCGCTTTGGTACTTTTCATTGTTCTTTGGATATTCCTCGGTATAGAGATCGGCATCGGATTCATCGTTGGAGCAGTTTTGTCTGCTTTGGCCGGTTATATTGGCATGAATGTATCGGTCAGAACAAATGTTCGTACTGCCGAAGCCGCTAGACACGGCTTGGCTCCAGCTCTTTCTTTGGCTTTCAAGGGAGGTTCGGTCACAGGACTTCTAGTCGTTGGTCTTGCCCTTCTTGGCGTTACCGTCTTTTATTCTATTACTGGAAGTGTCACCTCCCTCATCGGTTTGGCCTTTGGTTCAAGCCTTATTTCTGTCTTCGCTAGACTTGGTGGTGGAATATTCACCAAAGCCGCCGATGTCGGTACAGACCTGGTAGGAAAGGTGGAGGCCGGAATACCAGAAGATGATCCAAGAAATCCAGGAGTTATAGCCGACAATGTGGGTGACAACGTGGGTGACTGTGCAGGAATGGCGGCCGACTTATTCGAGACTTATGCCGTAACAACAATAGCCGCAATGATGCTCGGTTCAGTCTTATTCGAAGGATTTAGCAACGCTTTGCTCTATCCTCTTGCTCTTGGTGGCATAGCTATAATCACTTCGATAATCGGTACTTGGTTCGTCAAACTTGGTAAAAGCAACAACATCATGGGAGCGATGTACAAAGGACTTGTAGTTTCAGGAGTGTTGGCCGCTATCGCTTTCTATCCTACTACCAATGTAATGATGAAAGGTAATGGAACATATAGCGTTTTGGATCTATTTGCTACTACTCTGATCGGTCTTATAGTCACTGCTTTACTGGTCGTAATCACAGAATATTACACCTCAACCAAATACAATCCTGTCCAATCAATCGCTGCCGCTTCAAATTCGGGACATGGTACAAATA
>CAYQCS010000080.1:0-2851 GCA_964416105.1 uncultured Candidatus Saccharibacteria bacterium | reverse complement strand
CGACCCAAGCGCTCTTTCTTGCCTGTGCTTGCATTATAGATATATGTTCCAGACTCTATAGTCCCAGAATAAACACGGAAAAATGTCAGCTGGCCAACGAAAGGATCGTTTTGGAGTTTGAAAGCCAAAGCGGTGAAAGGCTCTTCATCTGAAGCGTGTCTAATAACTTCTTCACCAGTATTTGGATTGATACCTTTGACTGGAGGAATATCGAGCGGTGAAGGCAAATAGTCTACGACCGCATCCAAAACCAACTGAACACCGATATTTTTTAAGGCAGAACCAGTGAAAACTGGAAATAGTTTGTTATTTATAACCGCAACTCTGGCGATTCTCTTCAGGTCTTGAATGGAAATCTCTTTACCTTCAAGATATTGATGCATGGCCGTCTCATCATGTTCAACGATTTTTTCTACCAATTCAGAGTGATATTTCTTAGCATCGTCCAACAATTCAGCAGGAATTTCTTTCTCAATAACTTGATCACCCATTTTTCCTTCAAAATAAAAAGCTTTCATATTCAAAAGATCGACAACACCCTTGTGTTCTCCTTCCAAACCGATAGGTATCTGGAATCTTACAGCGTTTTTGTTCAATCTTTCCAAAATAGACTTGTATGATCTCTCAAACGAGGCGCCCATGCGGTCCATTTTATTGATGAAACATAGTCGTGGCACCTTACCATCATCGGCATAACGCCAGTTTGTCTCAGATTGAGGCTCTACGCCGGCTACACCGTCGAAAACAACGACGGCTCCATCGAGAACGCGTAAGGATCTCTTAACTTCAACGGTAAAGTCGATATGCCCAGGAGTGTCGATAACATTGAATCTAACCTTCTTGGATAGATCGGTCTTGGGCATATAGGTCGGATTCCAGAAACAAGTAATAGCGGCAGCGGTAATCGTAATACCTCGCTCCCTCTCTTGTTCCATCCAATCTGTGACCGTATCACCTTCATGGACCTCACCGATCTTGTGAGTCATACCAGTATAATACAAAATGCGTTCTGATGTGGTTGTTTTACCGGCATCGATATGAGCAATGACTCCGAAGTTTCTTACACGCTCTAATGGATAATCTCGATTCATGTTTTTATTAATGTTAAATCTTAAATCTAAAATCTTAAAGATAAATAAAAAGCCCGAGGCCTATTATTAGATAGTACAATACATTAAAATGACTAAATAATCAAACACGAAATTACTATCTTCGCGGAATACCCAAATCTTTACATATCTTTTTTGCCAAAAAATTGTCTACCTCTGAATGTCTGGGGATAGTAGAGGTTCTTTTTGATATTGTGTTTATGTATACCGAATGCTTAGAACCTTCCCGAACGAGATAGCATTTACATCGCTCTAAATGGCGTATTAGATCGATACGCTTCATACCTAAGCCGGAAGAGTTACATTAATCAATTCTTTACGAGTTGCTGTTCTATATTCTCTTGAATGAGAACGCGATTCTTTACGATTAGTTTCAAGGATCAGCAAAAGAGCCTCTTGCAGATTCTCTCGGGCTTCTTTGAGAGTTTTGCCTTGGGTATTAACTCCAGGAATCTCCTCAATCCAAGCAATAAACCAATCTTTGGTCTTTTTATATATAGCTGTAAACTGGTTTTTAGTAGTCATGCCGGTATTATATCACAATTCATTAAGTTTTGGATTCGGAATAATTTTTGCTTCGCAATCACAATTCCTCGACAAGCTCGGAATAATTTTTGCTTCGCAAAAATTACCATGCAAAGTGAGCGAAAGCTTTGTTGGCTTCGGCCATTTTGTGGACATTCTCACGCTTTTTGACAGCTTCACCTTCATTCTTTGAGGCAGAGATAATTTCATCAGCCAGTTTGAGATGGATCGGAGCACCTTTTTTATTACGAGCCGCCTCAACAATCCATTTCATAGACAAAGCCTGCTTCCTTTCTGGACGAACTTCTCTAGGTACTTGATAGTTGGCCCCACCAACCCTCCGTGAACGAACTTCCATTGCTGGAGTAGTATTTTTCAGAGCCATCTCGAATATTTCTAGAGGATTTTCAACTTTAGCTTTTTCTTTTATTGCATTCATGCAATCGGCAACGATCGAACGAGCAATGTTCTTTTTGCCAGACTCCATCACATAATTGATAAACTTGGCCAATTTTAATGAGGAATAATTGGCATCCGGCTTCAGTTCTCTTTTTATATTTAATTTTCTTCTCATGGTAGTTAAATTAAGATTTTACGGCTTTTGGTCTCTTATTCCCATATTGGCTTCGACCTTTCCTTCTAGCCTCTACACCAGCACAATCCAGAACGCCTCTAACAATCGAATATCTCAATCCTACATCTTTGACGCGACCACCTCTAAGCAATACCACGGCGTGTTCTTGTAGATTGTGCCCAATTCCTGGAACATAAGCAGTTACTTCCATACCATTGGTAAGTCTGACACGAGCAATCTTACGAATAGCAGAGTTTGGCTTTTTCGGTGTCTTGGTTGTAACTTTGACACAAACACCTCTCTTGAATGGGGATGGAAAGAAGTTTGGTCTATTCTTGATCGTATTGAAAGTACGAGTCAAAGCAATAGATTTTGACTTACGCTTGAAACGCTTTCTAGACGATTTGGTTAACTGATTAATTGTTGGCATATTTGTCACTAATACCACTAGTAAATATTAGAAATAATATAAAAAAATAATTTGTAACAACTAGTAACCAGCGACTAGTAACTGGTAACCAGAGATGGCAATCCTGAATTATTCACCTTTGGAAATCTGAGATTTATCACCAAAGATTACTCATTCTTGCCTTAATAATGTACAGTTCCTCGAATACCTCGGAACAGTGGGATTACACTAGCA
>CAYQCS010000079.1:0-2887 GCA_964416105.1 uncultured Candidatus Saccharibacteria bacterium | reverse complement strand
AGAAGCCGAATACATTTCTATATTCAAACCAACAGACCTTAATGGAACAATGGTCGGTAGAGCCTCTTTGACTTTTGATCAGACTACCGGTGCGCCTCAGGTAGGTTTAACTTTCAATTCTGATGGTAGAAAATTATTTAGTCAGATCACAAAAGAACATGTCGGAGATTATGTAGGAATATTTTTGGATGACCGAATTATTCAAGCACCTGTTGTCCGTGAAGAAATACCAAATGGTCAGGCGGTGATAAGTGGTGGTTTTACTCTAGAAGAAGCTCAGACTCTGGTTAGAAATCTCAATTTCGGTGCTTTACCTGTGCCGATCAAACTTATTTCGACCAAAACTATTGGCCCGACTTTGGGTGCCGAAGCTGTTCGAGGTGGTCTTGAAGCTGGAATTATATCTTTTATAGTAATATCGGTTTTCCTTTTGATTTGGTACAGATTGCCAGGCTTGGTTGCGGTTATCGCTTTAGGAGTTTATTCAGCGATAATGCTTGCTTTGTTCAAGCTTGTTCCGGTTACTCTTACGGCGGCCGGTATTGCTGGTTTTATAATCACAATTGGTATGGCGGTCGATGCCAACATTCTTATTTTCGAGAGAATGAAAGAAGAGCTGGCTAGAGGGAGAAGTATTTGGGATGCGATGCATGAAGGTTTCGCTAGAGCATGGCTTTCTATTAGAGACTCAAATATTTCCAGTATTATTACAGGAATAATCCTTTATAAATTTGGAAGCACATCGATTGTCACTGGCTTTGCTTTGGTCTTTGTGATCGGTGTTTTGGTAAGTATGTTTACCGCTATTACTGCTTCTAGGATTATGTTGTATGCCATTTCGCCTTCAAAAGATTCGAAGTTAAGTAGATTCCTTATTAGTAACGGTTTTACTAGAATGAGAACAGATTAAAAACACCCCTTCTACGCTCGCTCCGCGAGCTACGAAGGGCAAGCAATAACCAATTCTATGTGGATAATCAAAAACAGAAGAATATTTTACACCTTTTCTTTGATTCTAATCATTGCTTCTCTATTTTCTTTTGCCAAATGGGGTTTGAATTATGGTATTGAATTTACTGGGGGAACTTTGATTGAGGTTAATTATTTAGATGGTAGGCCAGAACAGAGTACCATCCTAGAATCATTATCTACTTTGGATGACAAAGCTTCTGTCCGACCTGTCGGCGAAGATGGTTTTATTATCAGAATGAAACCAATAAATCAGGAAGAAAAGTCCAAAGTTATGGAAGTGCTATCGGTAAATCAGGACAATTCAGCTTCTAGTACAAAAGCAGTACTTCAGACTTTTGATTCGATTGGTCCAATACTTGGTGCTGAAGCTCTAAGAAAAGCGATGGTCTCTATAGTTTTGGTTATCTTGGGTATAGTCTTGTTTATAACCTTTGCTTTCAGAAAAGTTTCAGAGCCGGTTTCTTCTTGGAAATATGGTTTTATTGCAATCGTTGCTTTGGTTCATGATGTTATCATTCCTACAGGAGTTTTTTCGATTTTGGGTCATTATGCAGGATATGAGATAGATACTCTCTTTGTTACTGCGCTTTTGGTAATTCTCGGTTTTTCGGTACACGATACCATTGTCGTATTTGATCGAGTCCGTGAGAATTTACGTCTCTCTTCTGCCAGGAAGCCTTTCGAACAAGTAGTTGGAGAAAGTATAAACCAAACTATAGTTCGTTCGGTCAACACCTCTCTTACAACTCTTTTTGCTCTGTTAGTTTTGTATTTCTTCGGCGGTTCCACGACAGAACATTTCTCTTTGGCTCTAATAATCGGCATATCGGCCGGTACGTATTCTTCTATCTTTGTAGGCTCGGCGCTATTGGTGACGGTGGAGAGGTGGGGGAAGAAGAAATAAAATAATTGCTAAAAATAGTCATTGAACCGGTTACATTTTGTGACCGGTTAACTAAACGATACACTCTTGATTTTATGTTTCAAATAAATAAAAATGAATTAGAATGTTTGAGATCGCAAATTGCGATCTCAAAAGATGAGGCAAGAGGCGGTCGACGTTATTTACCTTACGCCTTTACGGAACATGGTGTTGCGATGCTTTCTTCAATCTTAAGAAGTCCACGCGCGGTGCAGATGAACATTTTAATTGTGCGTGCGTTCATCAAAATACGTGAGATTTTGGCTTCAAATAATGATTTGGCTGGTAAGATTGAAGAATTACAAAGGGAACAGTACCCCCTCTTGACTTTATTTACCACTCAAGTAGTATGTAGAAACGCTGTTTTATTACAGCGGTAGTTCGAATCGACCTTTGACAATCAAAAAAAAGAATGTATTTAGAAGTTTGTTATGTTCTTTATCGGGACATACCAAATATAGTTAATAGTGCAAGTACATAATATTTATTTAATGATTCTAGAAGTCTATAAATTCAATAGACGAATGAGCGCAGATCGTATTCAATTTTCTATCAAGTGAATTAAATATGAAGATCTCTCGACTCGCTTGCTTTGCAAGCTCGCTCGAGATAAATCCTTTCAGGATTTAGCTTTCTATTTTGTTCCGTTCGCTTATAGTTAAGAGTTTGATCCTAGCTCAGGATGAACGCTGGCGGCGTGGATAAGGCATGCAAGTCGAGCGCTTTGTATCGCAAGATACAAGGAGCGGCAGACGAGGTAGTAATAAATAGGTAACGTATCCCGGAGTCGGGCATAGCTAGCCGAAAGGTTAGGTAATTCCCGATAGTATGAACACTTATTTTTGGATTTAAAAATTGAATCTAAAAATTAGTGTTCATTAAAGTTTTTCGCTCTGGGAACGGCCTGTTGGGTATCAGCTAGTTGGTGGGGTAAAAGCCTACCAAGGCTATGACGCCTAGGGGACCTGAGAGGGTGACCCCCACCGATGGGAC
>CAYQCS010000078.1:0-2896 GCA_964416105.1 uncultured Candidatus Saccharibacteria bacterium | reverse complement strand
CAGTCAAGATCGCAAAGATCCAAATTGCCCATCTTGTAACATGACCGAGCATTTCTGCAGATCGAACGTTCGTCACTCTAGAGCTTGCGATAACAATGCGCTCCATAGTTGTACCAACAACCATGGCAACCATAAGAATGAGTACAGCGACAATGACTTGAGGGAGATACGATACTACCTGTCTCAAGAACACTGTAACCTGAGATAGACCTAGAACATCAAAAGATGCTACCAGAAACACAACAATTATAAACCACTTAACCAAAGCGCCAACGAAACGACCCGAATTGAGTTTGTGTCCAGCTCTTTCGACCACATCTTCAAGACCAGTACTTCTCAAAGCAGAATCAACTTTCAAAGCCTTGAATAGATGCTCGACAAGCTTCTCAATCAAGATTGCTAGAATCCAACCAATTGCAAGAATAATAATTGCAATAATCAGATTTGGGACAAAATCTGCTACTCCTAACCAAACATTTTGAAGCGATTGAGTAAATACCTCGCCCCAAGTTTGAATATACATCATAGTTTTTTGAACTAGTTAATTATTAAAACGCCTATAATGAATTAATTATAGCACAGGCATATCTGACAAATACAAATATGTGGATATTTAATTAGGTTCAATTCCTAGCCTATCCAAAAGAGTTGTATGAGGATAATCTAGAATATCTCTAATCAAACGATCATGAATACCCAGCCTATACTCGAAATCTTGAGTCTCAAAAGCAGAATAGGCTATCTCTTTGCCTATTTCTGATTCTATCTTTTTTATTACTGTTTCAATTTTAACAAAGCTAAGATCATCCCCAACAATTAAAAGGTCCACCCTGGAATCCCAGTTTTGAATGAAAACTCCTGAGACTATAAGTAATTTTATCTTACCAACACCAGCAAAACGCTTCACCAAAGAATCGTCTACTTTGATACTCGATATAGTAAGAAGATTTTTGAGAGAATCCAGATAGCTGAATTTATTATTCAAAAAGTAGCCTTTGCCCTCAACTTTCTTAAGGACTATTTTCTTTTTTTGACTTACCTGTATTTCCTTGGAAATATGTTTTGATTTTATTATTTCTGCTTTTTCCAAAACCACCAATTCCTTTTTAACCAATGATATACCGGATTTCGTCCGATCTACTATTTCACCTAAGGTAAAAGTGGTTGTATCGTTGAACAAAAACAACCTCATTATCTTGACTTTTATGGTATTTCCAAATATTGCTACTAATGTATCCATATATTGATATTTACGGGGTAATATTGTAGCATAGCATTAAGGCTAAAGACAGAAGGCGACGAAGTCGTTCCGAGCAAAGCGAGGAACAGTTTCAATAAGACCTTCCGAGGTTTATATCTCCTTTTTGCCTTATAAAGGTCGAATTACTAGTGGCTAATTACTAGTGGCCTGCACTGAGTTTATCGAAGTGCTAATTACTAATTATATGGCTAGAACAAAAAGTCAAAAGAAAGAAATCCTTGAAAAATTGGATAAAATAATGAACGGGGCCAAATCTTTGGTTTTCGTCAACATTCACGGTCTCAAGGTTGAAGATGCAACCATTATGCGCAGACAACTAACAAAAGACGGTGTCGGATTCTTCGTTGCAAAAAAGACTCTAACTGAGAAATCTCTTGGAGACAAAAAATACGAAGGTACACAACCTGCTCTTGTTGGCGAATTCGGTATGGCTTTTGGTACCGATCTCATAGCACCGGCTCGTGGGGTCTATGAATTTCAAAAGAAACTCAAAGATCAAATAACGATCATTGGCGGAGTATTCGAAAATAAATATATGAACAAAGATGAGATGGTTACAATCGCCTCCATTCCTCCTGTTCAAACGCTTTATGGAATGTTCGTCAATGTTATCAATTCACCAATTCAAGGTTTGGTAGTTGCATTGAATAAGATCGCGGAAAATAAAAATTAATAAATTAATTAACAAAAATAACATGGATACAAATACAGTAGAAATTCCAGCAAAATTCAAGACTCTTGTCGAATCTATAGAAAAGATGTCCGTTATAGACTTGAATGAGTTGGTAAAATTGTTAGAAAAGAAATTCGGTGTTTCAGCAGCCGCTGTCGCCGTAGCCGCTCCTGCAGGTGGAGCAACTCCTGCTGGTGAAGAAAAGAGTACTTTTGCTGTTCACCTCACCGATGGTGGTGCTCAAAAGATTGCTGTTATCAAGATAGTCAAAGAAGTCTTGGCTTTGGGACTCAAGGAAGCCAAGGATCTCGTCGATGCTGCTCCTTCTCTACTCAAAGATGGTATGAAAAAGGAAGAGGCTGAAGCTTTGAAGAAACAAATCGAAACCGCTGGTGGTAAAGTAGAGTTGAAGTAAAAAATAATAATTACATGGATTTCAAACAAAAAACCCGACTACGCTCGGGTTTTTTGTTTGTTTAAATATTTAACAACTAAGATCCGGTGTGCATACTCTCGGAAAGACCCCGCCCTCCTTCGCCCCTCGCGAGCTCGGAGCTATGGAGGGTTATACAGAAATTTTCAGTTTATCCTTCGTAGCTCCGCAGGAGCGAAGGAGGACAGAAAATTTCGAGGATAAAGCAAAAACTCTGCAGAGTTTTTGCGGTCTTGGAGAGAGTATACACACCGGATCTGCTACCTCCTACTGAACAAACTGTGAGACATATAATTCAACCATTTCGATTAATTTTTCTTTGTCCACACTAGAAATACCTTTCAACTTCTTATGGCCAATGTATTCTTCCAATTTTTCGGAAGCATCTTCCACAGCCTCCAATTTCCCTTTTTTGAACAATTCCTCCATCTTGTCTATTTTTTTGATTATAGATTTCCCTTTTTTATCGTCATTAATTATAGACTTGATAACACTTCTCAAAGAATCAAAATGTACATTCGTACCAACT
>CAYQCS010000077.1:0-2922 GCA_964416105.1 uncultured Candidatus Saccharibacteria bacterium | reverse complement strand
TTTCTGGTCTATGATAAAGACTATTCTGGTCTTTCTCAAAAGCAAAAGCCATTGCAGGGAAACTATCAGTGAAGAAATTGACCCAAAGTATTTGAAGAGCATTCAGTGGTAAAGGAAGATCCGTTATCAATGAACCACCTATCAATATCAATCCATCAGTAACATTGGACAGTAAATAGACAAGGACTTTACGAATATTTGCTAGTATTTGTCTACCCTCTTCTACCGCAGAGACGATGGTCTCAAAATTATCGTCGATTAGTACGAGATCGGCGACATTTTGAGCAACTTCTGTACCAGAGCCCATTGCAATACCAATATTTGCTTGTTTAATACTAGGAGCATCATTAACACCGTCACCTGTCATCGCAACCACTTCTCCAATCTCTTGATATAACTTTGCTACTCTCAATTTGTCATAAGGAGTTACTCTAGATATTATCGAAAGTCTTGGTAAACGCAATTTTATTTCTTCATCAGAAAGATTGACCAACTCTGAAGAATCGAGAATTGATTGCTCATCAGATTGAATACCAATTTCTTTAGCTATTGCTATAGCAGTTCCCCGATGATCACCTGTCATAATGACGGTCTTTATACCGGCACGATTTACATTATCTATCGCACTCTTTATACCTTTTCTTACCGGATCACGAAAAGTTATAAGACCATTGAATAACAAATGCGATATAGATAGATTATTCTTCAAAGAAAAATTATTGTCATAATCTACTTCTTTTGTTGCCACACCCAAGACTCTTTCACCAGAATAAGCCAATGAATCAATCTCGGACAATACGTTTTGCTTCTCTTCTTTATTCAACGAAGAGTGTTCGAGTAATATATCTGGTGCGCCCAAAAAAACTAGCTCGTGTTTCTCTCCATGGCGAACAAGGGAAACAGAGAATTTTTGAACAGAATTGAATGGAATTGTCTGTAAGATATGTTTTTTAAGTAAAATCTCATCTACACTTATTCCGCGTTTAGCAGCAGAAATCACCAAAGCATTTTCCATTATTTTCCCACTAATTCTCCAAGAATCTGGCTGATCTTCCGGGTTTTCTATAAGAACATTGGTATTTGTAATAGCTAATTTCAATAATTTAAGCTCATCAACACCAAAAGGTATGATCTTAGACAGAACCATTTTTGCCATAGTGAGGGTTCCGGTTTTATCAGTTAAAATAATTGTTGTGCTACCCAAGGCTTCCGCGGCTATCAACTTTCTTACTACTCCTTTTCTCTTGGCCATCCTCTCTACACCTACAGCCAGTATAACTGTCATTGACACTGGCAAACCTTCTGGTATAGCAGACACCGCTATAGCAACCGAGGTCAAAAACATCTCCAGGACAGAGTAACCGACAATTACACCGATTACAAAGACAAAAATAGTTAAGATTGCCAAAATAATACTCGAATATATACTAAATCTAATAATTGCTTCCTGTAGAGGAGTTTTTTCTTCTTCAGATATCTTTATCAAAGAAGCTATTTTACCCAATTCAGTATCAGAATCGGTTCGGCAGACTATAGCTGAACAAGTCCCTTGAGTAACCAGGGTGCCAGCAAAAATCATCGACTTCTGGTCTGCAATATTTGCAGTTTCTAGAGATACATCTGCAGATTTTATTACAGGCAAAGATTCTCCAGTAAGAACAGACTCATCTACTTGAAAATCGTTTACAAAAAAAATCCTAGCATCTGCCGGAACTCTGTCTCCTTGAGAGAGACGGACTATGTCACCTATAACTATTTCTTCAGAATCAATTTCTCTCTCTTTGCCAGAACGAATAACTCTTGATCTTTGTTTCAAATAAGTCTTCAATTCAGCCAAAGCATTCTCTGCTTTATTTTCTTGATAAAATCCTAAAGCAGAATTTATAATTACAGCTATGAATATAAAAATTGAATCTCGATAATGGGAGATCGAAAGAGTGATGATGCCTGCAACTATAAGGACCAAAATTAAAGGGCTCTTGAGTTGATTGAATAATATCTTTAATTTGGCCGTTTCTTTCGAAGACTTTATCGAATTTCGACCAAATCTATTCAAACGACTTGCTGCTTCTTCGTCAGATAAACCAAGAACTGTATCTGTTTTACAAATAGACACCACTTCTTGATATTCAATACTCCAAAACTTTTGATTCTTCGGTTTTGAATTCATCTTGAATATATTACCATTTAAAGTCGAATTTACTTAAAGACCTTGAGTTAAAGAAACTATTTTATAACCGCGTCTTTCTATCTCTCCAAACAAATCATCCAAAATATTTCCTGTAATGGAATCACCCAAATGCATAAGATATATATTTCCTGAAGCCAAAGAAGACAGTATCAGATTACGAACTTGCTCGGAATTGACCCCTTCACTTTCCATCCAATCCAAAGCATCTAGTGTCCAAAAAACCGACTGATAACCATGATTGAAAGCAGCTCGCAAAACTCTTTGATCTCTATCACCATAGGGCGCGCGGAAATACGGCTTACTTGAAACACCGATAACTTCTTCTAGTTTTTGGTCCATTTGGGCCAATTGACTTACAATCTCACCGTCACCAATCGTAGGCAGATGCGGGTGGTCGTAAGTATGATTGAAGATCTCATGTCCTTCATTATGAATCCTTTTTACAAGTTCTTTATTATCTTCAATAAATCGGCCCGTCAAAAAGAAAGTGCCTTTCACTCCATGCTTTTTGAGTACCGATAAGATTTTCAAAGCAGAGACATCCACACTACCTCCATCAAAAGTGAAGATTACTTGTTTATTGGTAATATCTCCCCTATATATTTCTCTGCTAGAAATAAGTCTGGTCTCCAGATCTGGTACTACTTTTGGTAAAACATTGCCGAGGTATTTACTTACCAAAAGAAGAACGGTTACTACAACCAAAAGAAAAGTAGCTAGACGAACTTCTG
>CAYQCS010000076.1:0-2956 GCA_964416105.1 uncultured Candidatus Saccharibacteria bacterium | reverse complement strand
AAAGATATAGCATGAGCCAATTCTCGAGGGTTTTTGGGTTGAATCAAAATACCTGATCTCATATCATCGATAATCTCTGGTATTCCACCTACTGTAGTAGCTACGACAGGCAAAGAGGCAAAGCCGGCTTCTAGGATAACATAAGGTAGACCCTCTTTTATTGAAGGTAAAACAAAAACTTGGAAAGCCTTGATATATTCACTAGCATTGTCCAAGAATCCAGCCAAGAATATTTTTCCAGTCAACTTTTTCTCTTCTACTATTCTAGCCAATTCTTCTTTTTGCTGACCTTCACCTATTATTATACAGATAGCATTTGGCTGTTGAGAGACGACGACTTCCATTGCTTCTATCAAAGTCTTTAGATCTTTGTTTGGATGTAATTCGGCGATAGTACCTACTACAGATTTCTTATAGAAATCCATTAGATTCATACCTATCATTTTAGCCATAGTTTGTTTGGCGCCATCGACAGAAACAAAGGTGATCGGTTTTATACCTGGTCGAACCAAAACGATTTTTTCTTTATTTATAGGAAAATACATGGTCTGATTGTATTCTCTTTGAGACAAGACAATTGTTTTGTGAGAAAGCAATATAGTTAACCAAGAGAAGAATATGATACCTATTTTTTCATATAGCGGTCTTTGTTCATTGAATGTCCAACCATGAACGGTTGTTATTATATTTTTGACTCTTAGTAGTCGTCCTGCCAGAGAACCTAAGCCTGCCGCTTTGGGACTATGAAGGTGGATTATATCAGGTCTTTTGTTTTTTATTATTTTGTATATTTCTCTGAATGAACCAGCATCTTTCGTTGGTGATATGTCTCTGTCTAGAGAAGTAATAGAAAATGTATATATGCCAACGCTTTCAAGTTTTTGTTTTAGTACACCTTCTCCACCCAAAGCAACCCAGACTTCATGATTTTTATTTTTCATTGAGAGAGCCAGATCGAAAACATGTCTTTGTGCACCGCCCCAATTGGATTTAGTTATTACATATAAGATTCTCATATTCTAAAACTAACACATATTCTATCTATAACGAAGCCTTGAAAGAATCCGAAAAGAGTGTTAATATTTTGCCATGAATGGTTTATCCAGCACAAAAAGCTCAATTATCCTTATTTTAGGCGATTTAATTGTCTATATCTTTTCTTTAATTGTCACTTTGGCAATAAGACACGGTGATATTCCTTCCAGGAGTTTGCTTTTGAATCATTTGCCTTCATTCTCTATATTGTTTGTGATTTTCATTTTGGCAATATTTATTTCAGGTCTTTATGATAAACAGATAGTCTTTATTCAGAGACATATTCAAGGACTGTTGATAAGAGTGCAGATGGTCAATATATTCATAGGAACTCTATTTTTCTATCTAGCCCCAGTAGGTATTGCTCCAAAAGCCAATCTCATAATCTATTTCATAGTATCTACACTTTTACTTTTCTTGTGGAGGATAATCATGTTTCCTGTCTTTGTTGTTATCAGAAAACAAAGAGCTGTTTTGATTGGGGTAGGTAATGATATCGACGATCTTTACAAAGAGATCAACAATAATGATCGTTACGGTTTATATTTTATTGATAAGATCGAACCACGGAATCATCCGAATGAAATTGTGGATATAATCAAAAGATCTGTTAGAGAAAATAAAGCTTCGATAATAATTGCTGATCTCGACAATGAATCTGTAGAAACTGTAATGCCTTTTTTGTATTCTTTGGTTTTTTCTGGAGTGAGGATCGTTGATGCTAGTAAGATATATGAATCTATTTTTGATAGAGTACCAGTTTCGGTGGTCGGTGAAAGGTGGTTGGTAGAGAATTCTAGTACAGTCCTTGGTAACAGGATAGTTTATGATAGTCTAAAAAGATTGGTGGATATATTTATTGCATCTGTTGGCGGTGTAATATCATTGATATTTTATCCTTTTATTTTTCTTGCAATAAAAATAGAAGATGGTGGGCCGATATTCATTGTACAAGAAAGGATTGGCTCCAATGGGAAGCTGATAAATATAATTAAATTCCGAAGTATGTCCGGTAATGATAATGGTAAATATAATAAAGATGGAAGGTCTAAATTATTTGTCACAAAAGTTGGTAAATTCCTGAGAGTTTCTAGGTTAGATGAATTACCACAATTTTGGAATGTAGTTAAAGGAGACTTATCTCTAGTTGGCCCTAGGCCAGAATTTCCACAACTTGTTTCTGTTTATGACAAAGAAATTCCTTACTATAACGCAAGACATCTCGTTAAACCGGGACTATTTGGATGGGCTCAAATATATCATGAGGCGCATCCACATCATTCGGTATCTACTGAAGACACGAGAGATAAACTATCTTATGACCTTTATTACATCAAAAACCGTTCTTTTGTTTTAGATGCCAAGATTATTTTACGAACCATTCAGATCTTGATGAAAAGGGCGGGGAAGTAATCTTTGTGTTGCATTATCTTCGAATATCCTTATAATGCCTTTATGCTCAAACATCGTGCAAAGGCGGTAATGCTGGTAATAATAGCGGTTGTTATTGGTTATTTTGTCTATACAACCAACTCTCCAGAGAGTTCTTTTCCTTTTAGGCTCGGTCTAGACCTATCTGGTGGAAGTCATCTAGTATTTCAGGCAGATGTTTCCAAACTTGACCCAACAGACATCAAGGCTTCGATGTCTGCTCTTCGTGATGATGTGGAAAAAAGAATAAACGTTTTTGGAGTAAGTGAGCCTCTGGTCCAGACCGAAGAAGGTCAGTCGCTTAGTTCCAAAGAAAGTGCCTACAAACTTATTGTTGAGCTTCCAGGGATCTCTGATCCTGATGAGGCGGCCAAGGTGATCGGTGCAACACCAAAATTGGAGTTTCGAATTGCTAGTGTAAAAGATATGACCGATTTCCAAGCCAAGTATCCAGATCTTACCTCATCGACAACCACAGAAGCCGAATATA
>CAYQCS010000075.1:0-2965 GCA_964416105.1 uncultured Candidatus Saccharibacteria bacterium | reverse complement strand
GGTTGAAAAAAGAGGGAATTTGATATCGAGATGCGATTTATTTCAATTCAGCTCGAGGAACACATTCCGTAGATCATAAACAAAAAGTGGCCCGTAGGCGGCCACTGTGTTTGAGTCCGTATTGACTCAATGTTGGAATCAGTTTCGAAACCGGCGAGGCGTTCGTTCACAACGAAACTCTGCTTCTGACTTCCGCACTCGACTCAGCCCGGAACTGATCATCGAATGAACAGTCTTTGGACTGTATCCGGTTCGTTTACAGATTTCGGCGAGCATCGCGTCGTTAGACGCAATTACCCTCTGTAACTCCTCCAGGTCACCTGACCCGGTGAGGTTATCACGTAACATTTGTTCAATCAATTCAAGAGCAACTTCAATGTTCATTTGAATCCTCAGTGTAATATGATAACATATTGCTCTAATTTGTCAAGTGTTATGTTAAATCCAAATCCAAAATCTAGTTTTGAGCTTTGCCTTTTAACTTTTAAGCTTAATTGCTATAATTCACCCATGAAAAAAACCCTACTCGCTGGTGTTAAACCAACCGGAAGACCACATATTGGCAACTATTTCGGCGCAATGAAGCAGTTTGTTGATTTGCAGAATAGTGGCGACTACGACTGTTTTTTATTCATAGCCAACTATCACGCTCTCAATCTTATTCAGAATAAAGAAGAATTGAAACAACTTTCCACCGATTTGGTTATAGATTATCTAGCTATTGGTTTGGACCCTAGTAAGTCGGTCTTATTCAAGCAATCCGATATCTCTGCTCATACCGAACTAGCTTGGATCTTTGACACTATTGTTACTGTACCATACCTAATGCGCGCTCATGCCTTCAAAGACGCTGAAGCAAAAAACAAAGAGATCAATGTCGGTACATTCAATTATCCAGTTCTGATGGCGGCCGATATTTTGCTTTACGATACCGATGTTGTACCCGTGGGACAGGATCAGAAACAGCATATCGAATACGCTCGCGATATAGCCCTAAAGTTCAACAATATTTTTGGATCAACTTTCAAATTACCCGAGCCACTTATTATAGAAAATGTCGCTACTGTACCCGGCGTCGATGGTCGCAAAATGTCAAAAAGTTACAACAATACCATTTATCTTTTTGCTGAAAGAGAAGAGATAGCAAAGTCAGTGATGTCCATCGTGACAGATTCCGAGGCTGGTATACCAGAAAATGTTTTTGCTATTCACAAACTATTCAAGCCAGAAAAAGAACTAAAAGATTTCTATGCTTCCAATTCTGGAAAGTACAAAGTTCTCAAAGAATCTCTGTTCGAAGATATCGATGCGATCATCAAACCTTTGAGAGAAAAAAGAAAGCAAGTTGCCGAGAATCAGGATATGATCCGGAACATACTAGAATCTGGCAAGAATAGAGCCGGCGAAGTCGCTTCGAAGAAGTTAAATGAAGTAAAAGAAAAAATCGGTGTAATCTGACGAATAAATGACAGCTTTCACGATAAGAACTCAAACATTCGAAGGTCCTCTGGATCT
Source organism: uncultured Candidatus Saccharibacteria bacterium (assembly GCA_964416105.1). Classification (GTDB taxonomy): domain Bacteria; phylum Patescibacteriota; class Minisyncoccia; order Phycocordibacterales; family PALSA-1337; genus C7867-002. Next base: position 1,450 of record CAYQCS010000075.1, on the reverse strand, counting down.
TCTTTTGGAATTGATAGAGAACAGGAAGTTATTCATAAATGATGTATCTCTGGCCAAAGTTGCAGACGATTTCATCTCTTATGTAAAAGAGATGGGTAATATACCGATAGAAGAGTCGGCCCATTTTATTTTGATTGCTTCTACTTTGCTTTTGATAAAATCAAAATCTTTATTACCACAATTGGTCTTAAAAGAAGAAGAGGAAGGCGATATCCGTAACCTTGAGTTGAGGCTGAAGATATATAAAAGAATAAAAGAAGCTAGTCTAAATGTTCAGAAACTCTTTGGTAAAGAAGTCATATTTACACAATCTAGGATCAGAATGATTGAGCCAATATTTTCTCCAGACCCTCGGTATAACCTTAATCTTTCGCTTAAATTGTTGAAAGATATCATCGGTCGTCTGCCTAGAAATGAAAAATTACCCAAAATTACAGTCAAAAAAGTCTTAAGTTTGGAGGAGATGATAAACACACTAACTAGAAGGGTAACAAGTCAGCTCAAGATGAGTTTTCGAGAGTTTACCAAAGATCACAAGGATAATAAGGTCAATGTCATAGTCAGTTTCTTGGCTATGCTTGAATTGGTCAAGCAGGGATTGGTCAATGTTACCCAATATGGCAATTTTAATGATATAGAAATCGAGACAAAAGAGGTTGGTCTACCAAAGTATTGATACTATTGACTATAGTGATGTTATAATCTATATATGAATTTATCTTCAAAAATAGAAGCTTTGTTATTTTGGAAATCTGAGCCTATCAAAATTAGAGAGTTAGTTTCAATATTAGGAGAAAATAAGGAAAAAATCTCAGAAGCATTGGGTCAGTTACAGACAGAACTTAAAGGTCGAGGTATTACCTTGCTTGTAAGTGAAGAGGAAGTCAGTCTGGGAACTTCCAAAGAACATTCTTCTTTTATTGAAAGTATTGCTAAAGAAGAATTGAGTAAAGATTTAAGTAAAGCTACACTAGAAACACTCTCTATTATTCTTTATCAAGGCCCGATATCTCGTTCGGAAATAGATTATTTACGAGGAGTCAATTCTCAGTTTATCTTACGAAGTCTTTTGATTAGAGGTTTGATCGAAAGAGTTGAAAATGAAACTGATCAGAGAATATATCTTTATAGACCGACTCTCGCTCTGTTGGCCTATCTTGGTATAAATAAAGTACAAGATCTGCCAGAATACGAATCAGTCAGAAAAGATATAGATTATTGGAAAAAGACTGAACAGAAAAATCAAAATGAAGAAGGAAAAAAATAGAATTGACACGGTCTTTTTGATCTCAGTCTCGATAATCACTTTGGTTGGTTTTTTCATATTTGCTTCTGCGTCACTAGGATTGTTGGTCTACAGTGGATCTAGTTTTGGTGTTGTAATTATCAAACAAGCGATCAGTTTGATCATAGGGATAATAGCCTTTTATATTCTTTCTAAGATTCATTA
>CAYQCS010000074.1:0-3006 GCA_964416105.1 uncultured Candidatus Saccharibacteria bacterium | reverse complement strand
TAATAAGTGGCAAATCAATATTCAAACTTTTGAGCAAAGGGATAATTTGGGACATAATACCTTTTATAAGACCTATTACCAGAAGAATAGAAAACAGGCCGATTATCAGAGGGTAAATGAGAGCGGAAATAAACTTCTTTAATAACTCATCTTCCCTTTCTAAAAGATTTCTTACTGTAATAAGTGACTTCGACAAAGAGCCGGAGCTTTCGCCATAATTGACAAGGCCAACGGTTGTGGCAGGAAAATTGAGTATATCTTTGAGACCTTTTGATAGAGAGCCTCCGGATGTAATATGATTCTCTAGTCGTAGCAAATCTGATTTCTGCTTTTTATTCAAGCCTTGAGAAGATATCTGAATAGTTTTATTCAAAGTTAAACCAGAAGAGATATACATCTCCAGTCTTTCGACAAGTAAAATGATATCGCGCCTTTTCCATCTATTGATTTTTAGCATTTTAAATATTTAAGGTATTGATAATCTCTTCTTTGGTAGTAATGCCCCATTCGATCTTTTCTTGACCATCCTCATCTATCGGTCTAAATCCTTTTGTGCGAGCGTAATCGAGATAAGCTGATATGCTAGATTTTTTCGATATAAGATCACTTAGACCAGAATCGACTTCGCAGACTTCGGCGATCACCGAACGGCCGAAGTATCCAGAATGATGACAAGACGGGCAGCCAAAAGCGTTACATTGGTGGCACATAACTCTGATAAGCCTCTGAGAAATGATGAGTTTGAGCGTGCTTGCCAATAGATAATGATCTATACCCATATCGGCTAGCCTAGGAATAGTCTCCAAAGCGGAATTGGTATGCAAAGTAGAAAGTACCAAATGTCCGGTCAAAGCTGTGTGGATCGCGACTTTGGCAGTTTCATTGTCACGAATCTCGCCGAGCATTATGACGTCGGGATCTTGTCTCAAAGCAGAACGAAGACCACTGGCAAAAGAGATGCCCTGATTTTGACGAATATGGATCTGCCTTATGCCAGGAATCTCGTATTCGACAGGGTCTTCTAAGGTAATAATCGAGAGTTTCTCTTCGGCTTTGAGCGAAAGGCAGGTATGCAAAGTGGTAGTCTTACCCGAGCCAGTAGGACCGGTGACCAAAATCATGCCACTCTTTTTGTTCAATGAATTGCTAATCAGACTGACATGATCTGGGCCAAAACCGAGCTTGGCAAAAGAGATATCGTCTCTAACTTTGGTTGGAAGTAAACGAATAACCGCATTTTCTCCGTAATAAGTAGGCATGAATGAAATGCGAGCATTGTAATCTTGGTTTAGACAAGAGACTTTCCATCGGCCATCTTGAGGAACGATGTGCAGATCGGTCCTGGCGCCAGATAAGATCTTGAGCCTGGCAATAAACTCTTCATGTACAGATATAGGCAAATAACCGACTTCGCCTATCTGACCGTCTATCCTAAACCTAACCGATACACAATTGGCTTTTGGATCACAGTGGATATCCGATGCGCGAAGATATATGGCGTATTCAATAAGCATATCTATGGTCTCTACTATTGACTTAACATTTGAAGGAAAGCTTGGTGTTGTTTTGTTTTGATTCATAACTGAAGTTTAACAAAACAAGATTAAATCCAAATAAAAAGAGTCTCAAAAAAGAATAAAGTCCTGATAAAAAAAGAATAAAATAGTCCCCCGATGTCTGACATCGGGAAAACCGCTATTGCAAACTTTGGTTTTTGTTGTAATATAACCCTGAAGGTTTTCCTTTGTATCCGTCGTTGATGGATGGAGGAAGACTAGGTAATGTCCATAAGCTAGAACAGAGATGAGAGCACCTTGTAATCACACGAAGGGGCGTCGTCCTCCGGAATGCAGTTGCATCGATTGGTTGCCGGCCGGGGATCGGCCAAAAAGCAAGTCTGCCAATAATGGTGGCTCGAGCCACAATCACAGAAGCAAGAATTACGTGGTCACTGGAGGTAAAGTTCGACCAACCGCCAGACGCCCCGAGACATTTGAGTCAGAAATCAAGGCCCCATCTTCGAAGACTACAACTTCCCCTCGATCGGCTTGGGCCAGATCAAGGGGCTGAATCACCATCCTCGCTTCGCCACCCCGGTTGCCACTCGGCAACCGGGGTCGCTTTTTTCCTTGAGGTCAGACCTCAAGGAAGCATTCCGGGGATGTCAACCTCCGGGATGTTCCACATCCCGGAAGAATTACTGCGCTTGCAGATCAAAGATTTTGCTGTAATATTAGTCTAGAAAGTTTTTCTTTTATATCTACTGCGAATACAGTCGATAGAAGGAAAACTAAAGAACAAAGAACCTTCCATGAAAAACGGTGGAAACGGGTGGCATGGGAATGGTAAAGGAAGTGGCCGTAATGGTCGCGAGCCAAGAGGTCGCCGACCGTCTTGGGGAAAAAGAGGTAAACCCGAGCATCCAGATAGTACCGAAAGAAGTTCTGGAATTGCTAATTTCATGACTCCTGCCGGTCGCCCTACCGAAGATTTCAAGGGTAATGGTGGGGGTCGAAAAAAAAGAAAGGGGTCAAGGGAAAGGCCTAAAGGCTCTAACGGTGACAGTAACCTAATTGCCGAAAAGCCTATACTTACGCTTCCGTTCGGTAAATTAGTAACCCCGATCGAAGAAGAAGAAAAAGAAGGGGGACAAAATAACCCAGACGAAAATAAAGGACCGGCTTCACATACATACAAGCGTCGGGTCTTTGAATTCAATGACGCATAACAAAACTATTTGTAACCCCGCCCAGCGTGCGGGGTCGCTTTTTTCTTGAGGTCTGATTTATCTCGGCTTGTTCTGAGGTACTCGAAGAAGCTTCATGACCTGAGCTTGTCGAAGGTGTCGAGTGACCTCAAGATAACCGTAACCCCCACACCTTCTTTTTTTGCTCGAGTACTTTGCGGAATAATATCTCTTGTATTTTCCAAAGGTCAGCCGAAGCCTTGGAGGATGACCTTTGTGAAAATACTAGAGATATTATGAGCAAAACGCAGAGCAAAAAA
>CAYQCS010000073.1:0-3027 GCA_964416105.1 uncultured Candidatus Saccharibacteria bacterium | reverse complement strand
GTGTTTCGCCTTCCTCTTGTCCGCCACCTGGAAATACCCAGTACTCATCGCCTTTGTTAATACGGTGCATGACGAGTATCTTGTTATCTTTTATTACTATTCCTGCCGAGCGATTTCTATTCATATTATTTTAACTTTACACCTATTGCATAGATACCATATTTTTTTATTCTTTCCTCGTACCCATCAAGGCTATTGTAACTTTTTACTCCTTCTTCAATATTGCCACCACTCGAAAGCACGTTCTTGGTACCTTCAAACTCAAGCATACCCCGAACATTGGGATACTTGTGGACAAACAAAACCTCACACGCAATCGTCTCATTAGTAATGTTGTTGGTAAACGTAAGTGTGTCGCCTGGTTTCATCTCATCATATCTTTTATCAGACTCACTCTTTGGTGTTCGTCCCTCTATTTTCTTCGTCCCCGCTTTTATAGCCTTGAACGGTCTATCATTTAAACTAAGATTGTAGTTCATTGATTTTCTTTAAAATATACCCAACTGTTTCTTCCGGAGTTTGATCTGTATTATCAATAATTTCGCCAAAAGCTGGGCTTGGTATTCCAATCTTGTAATGATGCTTAATTCGGTCTCTCTCCTGATCAGACAATTCTCGACTCCCACGGTTCGTCAGTGTTTTTTCTAGCTTAGGCGAAAGTGTAAAAAAATGAATTTCCGTATCCAAATCTTTAAGCTCATCTATAACGTAGTTGTAATTTTTCTGCGAAAGTGGGTATGGGACAATCACATTTATACCTCTTTTTGCAAAATTTCGTATAACAGATATTGCATTCTCAAGATTAATCGGTACCGCCTTATCAATCGGTAACCACTCAATCATTTCATGAAAAACATCTATTTCGACCAACGCGGTATTAGGTAACTCTTTTTCTAAGAGCTTTGCGATTGTGCTTTTACCAGCGTTAATTGAACCATTTAAAAAGATGATCATGTTGGTGTTATTTTACCATTTTTTCGAACTTTTTGAAGCCTTTTTGAGGGGCGTTTGGTACCCTAGCTTACATACCAGAATTTGTGTAGTCCGAGTTAGCAACAGCTAGACTCATTCGGCCATCAGCGTCATCCCTTAAGATGTGAAAGATGACGACATTGAAGCGATCATAGATGCGAGCAAGCATTTCAAGTACCACAAGCCAAGTGGTACGACTCCTTTCAATCGGCTTTCAAAGTTGCCAGAGTCCAAGAGACATTTGAAGATGGCGATCAAGGAACGGATCAGGCTTCTCGTCGCTTCGTATATTTCCCTCGCTTCCTTCATCGACGATGACCTCGTCGATTTTCTCGAATATGGGGACACCAAGAATCATAAGCGGAAAGTGATCAGGATATACAACAAGGTATTCAGAGATTTCGAGAAACTGAGGAAGGAAATCCAGATGTTTGACCCTTTTGACTTACCAACAGACGAGGTCTAGCCCTCCTGGACTCCCAAGCGGGGTTCTGTCATTCCTTGTGATGTATGAAAATAACAACACAAGGGCCGGGAGGGCTTGCGGCCAAACAACCAAGCCCCATAAGGGTTAAATACGTACTATATGCTCGTAAGTCCACTGAACAGGAGGACAAGCAGGTACTTTCCATCGACTCCCAAATAAGGGAGATGGGGAAGCTCGCTTTGAGCGAGGACATCGAAATCGTTGAGACTAAGAAGGAATCCCATTCCGCAAAGGAAGCGGGCCAGCGACCAGTCTTCAATGAGATTGTCGAGGAACTGAAACAAGGCAAGTTCAACGGCATATTGACGTGGGCACCAGACCGTATCGCTCGAAACGCAGGAGACCTCGGGAAGATCGTCGATCTCATGGATCAGAAACTGCTAGTGGAGATTAGAACATTCGGCCAGAAGTTCACGAACACGCCGAACGACAAGTTCATGCTCATGATTCTTGGCTCGCAGGCGAAACTCGAAAACGACAACAAAGTAATCAACGTGAAGCGTGGACTTCGAGCCAGATGCGAGATGGGACTCTGGCCATGCACTGCGCCGACTGGGTACCTTAATAGCAAGAACGTGGACAAAAGGTGTCATGTAGAGATCGATCCTCATAGGGCACCGATCATGAGGAAGATATTCGAGAAAGTGGCATACGAAAAATGGTCGGGTAGGAAAATACACTCGTGGCTCAAGAACGACATGAAGTTCAAGACAAGGAACGGCAAGGCACTGACATTGAGCAACATATACATCACGCTCCGCAACACCTTCTACTACGGTACTATCGAATACCCGAGAGGAAGCGGAGACTGGTATCAGGGAAAGCACGAACCCATCATCACTAAGGAACTCTTCGACAAGGTGCAGGAAAGTATGATCGAATATGTGGAGCGAGGAGAACACAAGGAGTTCGCCTTCACGAAACTCATGTCCTGCGGACTCTGCGGATCAGGCATAACGGCTGACGAGAAATTTAAGAAACAGAAGAACGGCAACATACATCGCCACGTCTATTACGGATGCTGTAGATTCCACGACAAGAACTGCAAGTCGGGGTGGATCAACGAGGATGATCTAATAGAGGGATTAGCCAATATTATGGACAAGGTGAGCCTCGACGAGATCGGGATGAAGGAGAAGATCAGGACGGAGATAGAGCGGCACAAGAAATTCCAGTCATCCCTACTTGGAGAGAAGCCAAAGACCATCAAGACAACCGACATCGACATACGGAATTACGCCAAGTACATCTTGAGGGAAGGAACGATATTCGAGAAGCGAGAACTGCTGTCCTGCCTCAAGAGCAAGATCGTGATGAACAACAAGGTGGTGAGAATGGTTGAGTAGAAAAGCTGAAAATCAGGCACAAAACAACCCCGCTTGGACGGGGTGTTTTGTTGCTTGACTACCTACAAATAGTGCTCTGTTGACGCACCTCGGTAGGTCTCACTAGCGTGTGTGAAGTGTACCCCTTTTAGTAGACACTTTAGAAACCTCTAACCTCTACTCTTTAAAAGATGATTTCTGTATTCAACGGGTGTCATCTTTTTGCGAGTCCACTGTTTTCTT
>CAYQCS010000072.1:0-3109 GCA_964416105.1 uncultured Candidatus Saccharibacteria bacterium | reverse complement strand
AATTATTATTATCAAATGAGAAAAATTTGTATCCATATTTATTGGCATTCATAGCAATACTTTTTCCTTTTAATACGTGTTCATCATGGCTTTCTTTGATAAATTCTTTATCATCAATTTTAAATCCTTCTTTTTCAAATTCAATAAGTGTGTTATCGAAGCGCGTATTTTCAGTATAACCAACAAAGACTGGCTTTATTAAAAAATTTCTTGTGATTAAACTTTTAACACGTTCCGGAGTGATCTCTACGCCTTCAATGATTAGATCAATACCTTTTTCGGTAGAACCTTTTGACGCCAATCTGGATGGATTATCGTAATGAGAAATTATACCAACTATAGCATTCCACACCAATTCACCTTCCAGAATTTTTTTAGAGAAGTGCTTTGTAATAACTTCTCTTTTTGGATTATCTATCAAGCGTTGAAAGATCACTTTACCAGAAAATGATATGCTGCCAATTGGAGCTATTATCTCCATTTCATCAAACAAAGCTCTTTCTACACTATCTCGTATGGCATCAGTTTGAACAGCAATCATTGGGCTTGTTTTTAGTATTCTGTGTAAAATTGTGGTTTTCCCAGATCTTTCTGTTCCGCCAATAAGATATAAATTATTCATTTTGTAATTATATCAAATACAGTATTTTTCGTTAGACACTGATACAGTTTATTACACATCTAAATTACTTTAACCCGTCACACAAACACAAAAAGTTCTAAACACCATTTAGGGTGTACATAAAAAATATTGAAGAAATATAGATATTTTAACTAGTGACCCTACCAGGACTCGAAGTTTACCATCATAAACACAACATTAATCCCCACACTGTTTGCAGTGTGGGGATCACGGAAATCTTTTTAGGTCATTCCGATTGACCTGCTAATCTGACCGCCTCTGTCTCCTTGGCCCACCGACCCAACGGCCATCCTTGTCGCGAAGCCCTTCGGCTATCTCGTACTTCCAACGAGCGATATGCTCTTTGAGTGGTGTATCCAGCCACCTTTGAACCTCTCGTGGAAAGCCACTACCCGAACCATCGTGGCTACGGCCATGGTCAGACTCAGCGTCGCATCCTTCAGGAGGGATACGGCCCATACTATTCCTTTCTGTTTTGAAGCAGAAGGAATTAGTTGAGCTCTTTTTTTATCTTCCTAAGTGTTTATTCCTTCTGCCCCTGTTTGCGCAGGAGCTCTAAAATTACTTTAACATGTAAAGATGGGGTTGTCTAATGTAAAGACGACTCTAACCTAGACTCGAAATTTACAGCTTCAGTACACATTTCGCATTTTCTTGCCTTTCGCTACTAGAGATTGCCTTACATTCAATGTATTTGATTAGTTTTACAGATATTTTATTCATGGGACGAGATTACATCGGTAACAATTTTTGGAACATCAACAAAACCAGTCCCGACAACCTTGTTCAACGAAGCAAATAAAGCTGAACCATAAAGCAAGGCTATTGTCTTTTCAATTTCCAGAGGAGTTGACTCATATCTTTTTCCTTTGAAAGTAATTGGAAAACCATTATTCACCAAAATGATATTGTTCCATCGTGCATCAGAATGAATAGGGGCATTCGACGAGCTTTCTTGTCTTAAAAAAGCTGATGGAAATTCTCGGTCCGAAGAAGACATACTTATAAGATAAAGCTTTTTATCAGAAATAATTTCGTTTAATTTTATAACTTGTTCCTGACTGATTATACTAGTACCTGTTACTCCAATTATGATATTTATTTTGTTTTTAGTTATCAAATCCACAATTTCATCTTGAGGGTTGAGTTGTTTATCGTGACCAATCGCAAAATAGCCTTCTTCTTTTAAAATCAGTTGTACATTATTACCCATTGGACCCAATCCAATAACTAAAATTCTAGGCTCACTTATAGAATAAGTTTTGATAACATCATTAATCCTGTCACAACCTAGTCGAGCAATAAGCGGACTTTCTTTATCTAGTTTAATTGGTGAACGAGCTACGTTTATGATCGAAAAATTCAATCGCTCTTTTTCTAACTTCCTAAAGCCCGATGATGTTTGCTCAATACCGATTATAAGAAATTTATTTTTGATATCATTAAAGTTCTTATTGAAGATGTTGAGCATGTCTGCACCATCATCAATAACGATAATCTGACTGCCTTCTGGTACATTTTTTATGAATGATGAATATAAATTAATACAATTATTGACATGCTGTGCATCAAAACTATTTTTTAAATCAAATAATGGCTGTTCAACATTAAAACCATCTACCTTCAATTCATTAAGAATCTCTGTGCTTGTAGAGTATATTTTACCTAGAATATAGACATTATTTTTTGGTATACCAAAATCAGACAGCAACTCAAACATCTTGCCTTGTGGCTCAAGAATATGCTGACAGCCACAAATATAGACCTTTTTCAAAGCTTCCTCTGGCCGGTCCTTAAACAGGTCTGTTATCTTGTTTAAAAGTTGGTAATTATAAGACCTATCTATAGTGATTTTCATGGTGACCCCTCAACTTGGCTTTCAGAACTCTCGGGTGTTAAGGATTATACTAAATTTGCGCTGCAATCACTAAGTGCTGTGCTTACCGGATAAAGTGCACGATGTTCGCATGTTCACAATTTTTTGTAAGCCCTAATCCGTATCATCCATCTTCTTTTACGGGGTCCTAGGTATCCCCACCCTTCATTTGACTTTTAGCCGTGAAGGAGTATAGTAATGACATACACGCCCCAGCTAGCCGTAAGGTCCGCTGGGGTTTTACGTTCCCAATATCTCAATTACCTGCTAAAATAAGGCCCAATGGAAACCTATTTACTCATAGATGGTGAAAATCTAAAAGGAAAAATCAAGACCGTTTTTAAAGAAGCAGGTAAAGAAAAGCCGGTATGGCATGAATACGACTTCAAAAGTCTCTTTGATAAGGTTCTCAAGGATATAGCAATCACTCGTCGAGTGTTTTACTTTGCTCGCATTAAGGAACATGAAAGTAGTAGGAAGAAATCAAAAGAACTAATTGAGGAGCAGCGATTGCTCAAAACACATCTTGAATCACAAGGCTTTGAAGTTATCTTGAGCGGACGCGTACGTGGCCAAATGGAAATTGGCCG
>CAYQCS010000071.1:0-3248 GCA_964416105.1 uncultured Candidatus Saccharibacteria bacterium | reverse complement strand
TGCATTAATTTCTCTAAATATATTTAAAATAAAAAAGAGAAGATGCATTAATTATCAAAATCATAAATATGAAAAAAGTTCTTATTGCATCTGGCGTAGCTGTTTTGGCTTTCGCTATGATCACGGGAGCACAAGGTTACACTTTCAACACCAATCTAACAGTTGGTTCAACAGGTGCTGATGTTGTTGCTCTTCAGACTGCCCTTATGGCAGCTGGTCACAACATTCCTGCTATTGCTTCCGGTGCTGTAGCCAAGGGTTACTTTGGTTCACAAACAAAGGCAGCTGTTCAGGCTTATCAAACTTCAAAGGGTGTTCCTAGTACAGGCTTCGTAGGTCCTTTGACTCGTGGTGCTTTGAACGCTGGAGGCGGTGTTGCCGCAGTTCCTCCACCAGCAGGATTCGTTTGTCCAGTTGGTTATAGCTGTACACCTACAACAGGTGCTCCTGTGACTCCTGGAGTTATAGGTACTCCTGGTATGACGGGAACATTGATCTACACAAAAGAGCCTTCATTTAATAACAGCTCACTCGATAAGGGTAAGTCTGTAGATGTTGCTAAGTTTAAACTACAAGCCTCAGCCTCAGACATGCAAGTCACAAGTATTTCTTTTGACTTCGACAAGAGGCTATGGTTGTACGTTGGTTCAGTAACTTTGAAGGATGACGCTGGTAATGTTATAGCCACAAAGAGTGGTTTGACATCATCTGATTTCTCAGAGCTAACAGTAGGTACAAATTATCGCTTAACTATACCTCTAAGTTATGTTGTTCCAAGAGCTTCATGGAAATATGTAACACTAAACCTTACAGCACTTACATCAACAGACAGAACATCAAATGAGACAATTACACTCTCAGCATCACAGGCTCGTGCCGTGGACGGTACTGGTGTATATGATACACAGTCACTCAGTTCACTTGCGCATTCAATCAGTTGGACAGGTAGTACTAATGCTGCTATCGTCGCAACGATTAACAGTGGTTCTCCTACGACAAAGCTAGTTCAAGTTTCTACATCGGTTGAAACCGATAACGTAGTTTTGGGTGTATTCGATATAAAGTCTCAGAACACAGATACAACCTTGAGAACATTGAAGTTATCTGTACGAACAGCTGACGGTTCAAATACCGTATCAGGCATGTTCAATGATTTGAAAGTTAGAATTGGTGGAGGTACTCCCGTTTCCTATAGTTCTATCAGTTCAACTAATAGCGCTTATGGTGAATCAACCGCTTCAACAACAGTTACATTCACAAACTTGAATACAACCTTGCCAAAGGATACTTACGTATCTGTAACATTGTTGGGTAAAGTTGCTAAGAACGTAACTGGTTCAGCTTCTACAACTTTGTATGCTAACGCGACAAACATTGTGGTTGAAGATTCATCTTACGCTAGTGTATCTGTAAACTCTGCTGTTATTGCTGCTAATACCCAATCATTTACAACAAGCGGTCTTGCTATGGCATCTCCAGTTGTTGTAAAGGGCACAAAGACAGTAACAAATGCTGGTACAACAACAGAGACATTTAACCTATCATTTAGTCTAACGGCTGGTGATAATGCGGTTTATGTTTCCAAGACAGCTTCGACAGCTTTGTCTACATCAACGACCAATGCTGCTGTAGGTATTACGTTGACTGATTGGTCAGTAAATGACACAAATAACGATGGTTCTACCTTCTTCTACATTGCTCCTGGTCAGACGAAGACATTTACAGCTACCTACTTTGCAAGTTCAAATCCTGAAGCCTCAACAGTCTTCAAGATTACAAACATCAAGGCCGGAACAACAAGTTCAGCTATGACAACAATAGACTTGAACTCCTCAGATGTTCAAAATTCTTTGAAGGTAACATTGTTCTAGTTTGAGTAGATGTGATGATAGTTCAACTATCAACACAAAAACCGCCCCGAGCTTTCTCGAGAGGCGGTTTTTGTGTTGCAAGTTTTAGTGTATGCAATATGGTGTTATAATAATTCCTAATGGTAAACCCCTTTGACCACAACTTTTTCAAGTTCTTTATTGGCTTTGTGTGTATTCTCTTTGTGAGTATAGGACTATTGTTTGTAGTCGGTAGCTATTCTGTTTCTTCTAACAAAGGACAACCGGCTATGATAACTAAATAATTTATTCTTTTTATAGAAGAATTTTATTCTTTTTTTATCCGTTTTTTATTTGGATTTTATCGCTCTCTGATAGCATTAGTTATTATTAATAACTAAGCTAATATGCTCAAAATAAAATCTCTTTTTCTGTTTTTTGTTTTTGTTCTGGGTCTTTTCATAAATAGCGTTGAACTTGTCCAAGCCGAAACATATATTACCGATGGTTACATATACCACAATACCATCTGGGATACCGACGGCAGTCCGTATATCGTAGAAGATCCAATCTTTATTCCTAGAGATAAGTATTTAACGATCAATCCAGGTGTGCAAGTTATAGCCAGTCCTTCTATAGAAGATTATGATCTTTTCTACGCGGAAGGTGGTAGTCTCAATCTACTAGGAAACAGTGACAATCATATCACTATTACAGGAAGTTCAAGTATCAGTGTCTCTTTTGGAAAATTAAGTATTTCATATAGCGATATTTCACTATCAAAAGGCATCGGTATATACAATAGCTTGGCTACAATATCTAGCTCCACTATAACTGGCGCTGATACAGGTATAACTATTCGTTCAAGCGATGTCGATATATCTTTTAGTAAAATCTCTGATAATAAAAAGGGTATACTGATCGAAACATCGAGCTCGGATAACATATTTCCTGTTTACAATGGTCCTAGCTATGAAGTAGGTGGAGTTGGTAATCTATTTGCTTCAAATAATTTGTCAGCAGTGAAGATGTCAGAGAATTCTATAGCCAATAATAGTGAAGGTTCGGTTGTAAACAAAGACGCTTCTATGGTTAATGCTTCATACAATTGGTGGGGAGAACCATCTGGTCCGGTATCGGTGGGGCAAAATAAGATATCTGGTCTTGTAGATTATATGCCTTGGCTGGAAGAGGATCCTTTTGTTAAAAAGAAAAACAACTGTTGCTCAAATATTTTATTTATCCCCGGTCTTCAAGGAACGAGATTGTATCGAAACGAAGTTTCTTCAATATTCGGTTCGTCAACCAATCAACTTTGGGAACCAAATAGAAAAGCTGATGTTGAAAAACTCTATCTGACAAATACAGGTTCTAGTATTGATCAAAATATCTTTTCGGGTGATCCGATTTCAAAAGCTT
>CAYQCS010000070.1:0-3259 GCA_964416105.1 uncultured Candidatus Saccharibacteria bacterium | reverse complement strand
GGGACTTTTATTAAATCAAGTTAAATCTCTAACAGAATTGGTTATAAATATAGGAGATAGTTCTATAAGAGTAGGGAATTTCGTAAATGTGCTGATTAATTTTATTGTAGTAGCTGCTGTTGTTTATTTTGGAGTCAAGTGGCTGAAATTGGATAAGTTGGATAAAGTTAAAGGATAATTTAATAACATTTTTTATCTGCTATCTCAAAGCCGATCTTAATTTTTCAGCAAAGAGTGTACCATCCTTTACTAATGACAATATCATTTTCCTGATACCGTACATTGTTTTTATCAATGTTTCGTACATTCCAGGTTTATCTTTTTCCAGATTTCTTCTATCAAGCGATTCTGAGAACTTGGCCAAAGAGGACACAATATTATCAATACCAAGAGAGATGTTAGTATAATCATCTGTTTCTCTGTCGGGAGTTTTTTCAAACATCTTTTTATTTACAAAAAGAATTTGAACAAAAGCAATTAACCGAGCAGATGCGGTCAAGTATCTATTAATCCAATCATCTCGTTCAATTTCATTATTACCAATTTCTCTTCCGATATCCTCCAGCTCCTGTTTTGCCTTTTCAGTATCTCTATATAATTCGGTTCTTTCTTTGTAAAACCTTAACCAAAAATCAATGTCATCAAAATGTTTTTCCTTAAATGGTTCTAGAATACATCCGACAAAATCATTTGCAAGTCTGCCTGTTTCCGGGTCATTGTATGTAGATGGTATTTTTTCTTCTTTCATATTTTTGTGTTTTGTGTTGTTTAATAATGTCTTTATTATAATACTTATCAAAATAAATTAAACACCACCAAATCCATTCTTAGCCTCCGCATCCGCCTCGCTCTCATGTTCGATAACTTGAACACCAATGCGGCGACCGAGCAGTTCTTTTATTTCTTCGGCAATCTCGAAGTCTATAGGATCGAAAGTTGTATCGGTTTGTTCTTCTTCTCCAGCTTGTTCGTGTCCAGCCGAGAATATTACTAACCTGCTTAAACCCAACAATCTATAGATGAGCGGTCTGGTGACATCGTCATTTTGCATTTGTCTATAAGGAATATTGATCTCTATTACTTTCAATATTCCTTTTCGGAGTTTAAGTCCGAATTCTTCAATACTAAAGGTAAAGAAGTTATAGCGAAGAGAACTGATTATCGCCCCAATTCCACCAAACAATATTGCCAAAAGGAATATTGTCGGAATAATATTTGGAATAAATGAATACAAACTGTTTCCGATGACCGGAGTTACTTCACTTACAGTATACAGACTAGTTGTCATGAATGAGTCGAAGCTTTCTTTAAAAAGAGAAAGGAATATAACCAGAAATAGAAGTGCTACCGACGGTAAAAGACCTTGAATAATCATTATGATCAAAGTTCTTTTACCCAAATGCTCTGGTTTACCGATCGGTATCATTTTGATGGTATAAGTTTACAATGAATTTTATTGTTCTGCTACTATAGTAATTTTGTTATACTTGTATCATGAAAATAGCGATAAATTCTTTGGCCCAGAAAAGCGATGTTAAGTTTGGCACAAGCGGGGCCAGAGGTTTGGCATCAAAGATGACCGACATGGTTTGTTATGCCTATACTCGTGGTTTTATTCAATATCTAGAAACAATCTCTGATCTCAAAAAAGAAGGAGAGGAAATAGCGATAGCTGGAGATTTGCGAGAAAGTACAGACAGGATAATCAAAGCGGTAGCAAAAGCGGTAATAGATTCTGGTTACGAGGTTCGTTATTGTGGCAAAGTGCCGACGCCGACGCTTCTTTTCTATGCTTTATCGCAAGGTTTGGCTTCGATCATGGTAACCGGTAGTCATATTCCAGATGATAGGAATGGAATAAAATATAATAAAGTTGCTGGAGAAGTTCTGAAGAGTGATGAGCAGGGTATGATGATGCAAGAAGTAGAAATAGATGAAAGTCTATTTGATCAAGATGGAAGTTTGAATTCTGCTCCAGAAATTTCTAAAAGTTATGAAAAAGAGGCGGTTGAGTTGTTTCAAAGAAGATATCTAGATTTTTTTGGCAAGAATTTATTGCGAGGCAAAAAAATTGTGGTTTATCAACATTCGGCAGTAGGCCGAGATATGCTTGTGGGTTTACTCGAAGAATTGGGGGCAGAAGTGATTGCACTTCACAGATCAGATTCTTTTGTTCCACTAGATACAGAAGCTGTAGCGGTTGATAAGCTGGATTTATTCAAGCAAATGGCTAAGGAATATAAAAGCGATGCAATAGTTTCTACTGACGGCGACAGTGATAGACCATTGATTTGTGATGAAAATGGAGAATTCATAAGAGGAGATGTTCTAGGGATTGTTGTGGCAGATTTCTTGCAAGCCGATGCTGTAGTCACTACCGCTAGTGCCAATAGCGCTCTGGAAAAAAGCGGATTGTTCAAACATATAAGTAGAACTAAGATCGGATCTCCTTATGTAGTTGCAGAAATGATCAAGTTAACCAGTGAATTCAAAAGAGTGGTGGGTTATGAATCAAATGGTGGATTTTTATTGGCTTCAAAGATTGTAGAGGATAAAAAGGAATTGGATATTTTGCCATCGAGAGATTCTTTTTTACCTATTATAAGTATTTTGGCCAAAGCATTTACCGCTGGTAAATCAGTTTCCGATTTGATAAAAGAATTACCAGCCAGATTTACATATAGTGAAAGGATAGAGAATGTTCCGACAGACAAGAGTTTGAAGTTTATCGATAGCAATTTCAAAACCGGCGATAATATTCAAGACAAGAATAATGCGGAAAGACTTTTCGCTAGTGAGGTTTCTAGATTTGAGATGATCGATGGAACTAGAATAATCTTTGCCAATGGGGAAGTGGTCCATATAAGGCCGTCTGGCAATGCTCCAGAACTTCGAGTCTATACTGAAGCAGACAGTGTCGATGGGGCCAAAGAAATGTGTCTCAAGAGTTTGGAAATAATTAAAAGAGAGATATCTTAAATCTGATATAATTATCTCATGTTATATACTCGCGCAGGCGATAATGGTACAACCAGAACATTTGGTTGTGATCAGCGTATTTCCAAGAGTTCACAAGTAGCGGAAGCGCTTGGTACGCTGGATGAAGTCAATTCGTTTTTGGGTTTGGTGAAAGTAAAATCAAGAGACGGAGGTTTTGATCTTGAGGGTAAGAAATTTGATGAGATGATTGACGATTGTCAGAATACTTTGTTTATCGTACAAGCAGAGGTTGCTGGGGCAAAGAAAACTGTTACGGAAG
>CAYQCS010000069.1:0-3291 GCA_964416105.1 uncultured Candidatus Saccharibacteria bacterium | reverse complement strand
ATGTCCCAAATTATCCCTTTGCTCAAAAGTTTGAATATTGATTTGCCACTTATTACCAAAATCGTCATTTTCTCTTCAGAAATTATCATCAAATACGGTTTATATATTTTCCTTGGAATAGTTCTTGGTTTCATCATTTTTCGTCTGATTGTAAGTAAGTCGCTCTGGTTTAGAAGAGGTTTGCAATATCTTTTGGTTAAGATACCGATTGTAGGTAAACTTTTTTACCATTATCATCTATCAGTTTTCCTCAATTCTTGTGGTGCTTTAGTTGAATCTGGTATACCTCTCGATCAAGCCTATTTGGGAGTTGCAAATAACATTTCTTTTTTACCTTTGAATAATTACTTGAATAACAACATTTCTGATATCAAAAAAGGTATACCGCTAGGCCTTGTATTGAACAATCATTATATTCCAAATTATGTTTCTCCATTGCTTGTAGCAGGCGAGTCCTCGGGCTCGCTCGGTCTATCGATCCTTCGAGCCGGTTCTATTCTAGACAAAGATATACAAAGCGCTTTACACAAATTAACCGTTCTTGTTGAGCCGGCGATGATGATGACTTTGGGGATTGTTGTTGGTTCTATCGCTGTATCGATAATGATACCGATATATAGTATTTCTAGTGTTTTACAAAAATAATATGTCGATATCCAAGGGTACAATCTTAGTCGATTTTCTTGTTGCATTGTCTCTGGCAACAGTTTTTCTTCTTTTGATAACCAAAACCTCGGAGGATTCCAGAGATATCTTTGAGTCAGCAAAAGATAAAGCAAATAAAATAAAACAATATCTAGATAATGAAGAGATTATTTCCAAATTGAATCCAGACAATTCTATATCATACGGCACGTCGAGCTATTCTACAGCTTTTCTTTATGGCAATTGGATGGAACAAATAGATAGTTATATATCTTCAAGCTCACTCTTTTTTGGTCAAGTTAAACTCAAAGATAGTCTAGATTTATTCGATGCTATCGGTACCCCTTTTTGTTCGGTTGATTATACAGACCACTCAGTTGTTGGCCGAAGAGATCTTATAAATATTCAAAATCAGATATCTTCGACGACAGTACCAATCGTTATTTCTCTGCAAGATCAAGGCGTCAATGGTTTAACCGATTTAGAAGTCAGAAATTCCACAGCCTACATTTCCTCCGATACAGCCTCTGCTGGCGATCCAGATATTATCGTCGCTCGTATTAATCAGGACAATCAATTGAATATTCTATCTAGTCTAAACACTGGTCCAGGAATATCTTCTATTGCTCTTGCCAAAAACAGACTATACGGTGCGGTTACAAGTACGGTTGGACAATTGGATATAATTCGCTTGAATAGTTCCGGCAATCTTATTTTAGAAAAGAAATACAAACTGCAATTGCCATATGCTACCGCCACGCCGGCTTTGGGTAGTGCGATATTTTTCAAAAACAATAGAGTTTATATTGGTACCGAGAAATGGGATGGAGATGAGTTCAATATTATTGATGTCAACGATCCATTGAATCCTTTCAAAATAGGCGGTTTCGAAATAGATAGCAAAGTCAATGATATTTTGGTTGAGAATGGTTTGGCATACGTTAGCGCTTCCAATTATAACCAGCTGATTGTAATTGATGTCAATAATCCAAGTAATCCTGCATTACTTCA
Organism: uncultured Candidatus Saccharibacteria bacterium; assembly: GCA_964416105.1. Lineage (GTDB taxonomy): Bacteria > Patescibacteriota > Minisyncoccia > Phycocordibacterales > PALSA-1337 > C7867-002. Next base: position 1,635 of record CAYQCS010000069.1, on the reverse strand, counting down.
AACCATTACTCCCTCAGGATACGAGAGACAGGATGGCAAAGTAATTTCTTTGTTTGAAAATATCCTTGATTTCGGTAGAACTTCTGGCGGTTTCGATATGCCCAATGATCATGAAATATTTTCTTTTGCGAGTACTTCATTTCCAGATTTGAACAATCATTCATCTTTGAATATCCTAGGTGGAGTTTATGGAATTATTAGAGATAGAAAAAATATTTATCTGGCAACCAGAAAAGTAGACGAAGAGATTCAAGTCTATAATTCTACTTCCAACGATCTTACCAGGACTTTCTCTTTGGGCATCGCTCCACAAACGATGACTTGTGATGGTAATAAAATATATATTTTGGCGAAGTAAACATGAAAAACAATGGCTTTACATTACCAGAGATAATCATATATACCTGTTTGATCTCTTTTCTTATTGCTGGTTTTGTTCAAAGTATTTATTTCTTGAATGAGAGGGATGCAAAATTAATTTATGAAATACAAGATTTCCAAAATCAATAGGGAAAATGGCTTTATTGCAACCATTTCGATTGTCACTCTGTCTCTTACAGCTTTGTTCTTTTCTCTTCTGACACTGTCCTCGGCTTCTGTCTTTGAGGATATTATCAATCGCAGAGAATATCGAATACAGGCCAATCTTAATGCTGACGCTTGCCTCGATGCTATCACCTTGATGGCTGTTAAAGATTATTTTATTACAGGAGATTTCTATCTGGACCAATTCGCCTGTAAGGCCAATCTGACAAACGATTTTGCTGGGAATATTTCTGTAGATATTGAAGCTGTGATAAACGATGTTGGTGTAGAAAGATCACGGTCTATTAAGATCGGTGACAATGTAGTTGAAATATTTTGAAAATATCTTTCGTCACTTAGCCTTCAAATAGGAATAAATATCCTCAATTGCTTTTACAGCATCGCCTGCAGCTATATTATTTTGGTGATACAAAGCATCGCTACAGTCGCCGGCAGCCCAAATACCATTTATAGCAGTCTTTTGATTTTTTGGATTGACTGGTATTTTGCCTAGTTCATCCAATTTGATCAGATCTTTAGCAAAATCGGTATTTGGTAATGAACCTATCTCGACAAAAATACCAGTTGTCTTTATTTCTTTCGTTGTGCCAGTTTTTGCATCGGTATAGATGATCGATGTAACAAAATCATTACCTTTTACTTCTTTTGGTACGGCAGAGGTTATGACATTTACTTTTGGATTTTTACTGACTTTCTCTACTGTTCCAGGGTCAGCGCGGAACTTTTCGCTGCGATTGAGTACGGTCACACTTTTGCAATAAGCCATGAGTTGGGCAGCACTTTCGAAAGCTGAATTGCCACCACCTATAACCACAACATCTTGTTCGGAATACATCGGCCCGTCGCAAGTGGCGCAGTACGTTAGTCCTTTATGTTCAAACAGATCTGCTCCTGGTATATCGAGCTTTTTCCTGTGACTTCCGGTAACTACTAAGACAGTCAGAGCGTTGTACCAGCCTTTGTCTGTCTGGATAGAAAAGCTGTCCGCAGGTAAAGAAGGTGAAGAGGATTTCTCAATCTTAATACATTTTTCTCCCTCTTTTATGTCGATTGTTGTAGAAGCGTAAGCTTTGACATGACTTTCTAGTT
>CAYQCS010000068.1:0-3291 GCA_964416105.1 uncultured Candidatus Saccharibacteria bacterium | reverse complement strand
CCAATAGGTAAATTCTTGCCATCATTTTCTGAAAATCCACATGGAATAGAGATAGCTGGCATACCCGTCAAGTTCGCCGTAACTGTGAAGATGTCTTCCAAATACATAGCCACAGGATCACTAGTCTTTTCTCCAATCTTGAAGGCCGGCGACGGCGCCGTAGGTGTTGCGATCAGATCTACTTCTTCAAAGGCTTTTTTGTAATCATCTGTAATCAAGTTCCTAACTGCATTAGCGCGATTGTAATAGGCATCATAATAGCCGGAAGACAAAACATAAGTACCGAGAAGAATTCTTCGAATTACTTCTTTGCCAAGTCCAGCTCTTCTTGTCTCGAAATAGTCGTCGATTCCATTCTTGCCATCTTTATGTAAACCAAACCGTACTCCGTCATAGCGCGCCATGTTAGACGAGACTTCTGCTGGCATAACGATATAGTAAACCATTAAAGCATAAGAAATATTTGGTAGCTTAACTTCTTTAATTTCATAGCCTTTAGCTTTGTATCTATCCAAAGAATCTTCAAATGCCTTGAGCACATCTTTATGAATACCATCACCAGTAAGGAAATGTCTAGGTACACCAATAGTTAGCTTTTTTGACTTTGAACTATCTGTACCAACTTTGTAAGTATTCTCATCAATAGTCGTGCCATCTTTTGAATCTTTGCCCTTGATAGCGTCGAAAACTATCTCTGCATCTCGAACGGTCTTGGCTATTGGACCAATCTGATCCAAAGAAGAACCCATAGCCATGACACCATATCGCGAAACAGCTCCATAAGTCGGTTTCAATCCAACTACTCCACAAAGACTGGCAGGTTGACGAATAGATCCACCTGTATCAGATCCAAGTGCAAACAAAGCGCCATTCATCGCTACCGAAGCAACCGAACCACCAGAAGAACCACCAGCAACTCTGGTTGTATCGATTGGATTTTTGGTGACTCCGTAAGCAGAATTCTCGGTCGATCCACCCATAGCGAACTCATCCATATTAGTCCTACCAAGAAAAACAACGCCTTGCTCTTTCAATTTTGATATTACCGTAGCATCGTAAGTAGCATGATAATTCTCCAAAATCTTAGAAGCGGCACTAGCGATCTTGCCTTGGATCAGAATATTATCCTTGATAGCGCACGGTATGCCTGTAAGCAAAGAGGCTTTACCAGATTTGATGATCTCATCAGCCCTCTTGGCGCTATCGAGAGCATCGCCAAAAACTTCTAGATAAGCATTTATCTCTGGATTTTTATTTTTTATTTCCTCCAAATAAGCCTGCGTCAATTCGACCGAAGTGAAATCACCACGGACCATCGCTTCATGGGTTTTTTCTATAGTCAGATTTTCTAGATCTATTTTTTTCATATAATAAAACTACTGCTCAATTATCTTCTTGACAGCAATGAAGTCTCCTACACGATTGGGCGCTTCGGCAAGCAATAAATCCCTATTTTCAGCAAGGGGATGTGGCTTGTCCTGACTTGTTTCGAGTTTATTCGAGAAAGCGGAGTCGAAGGACACATCCCCCCTAGTTATATTCCTGACCGCCCCAACTCTACCCTCCTCATTTACTGGAATATTAACTTTCTTCAATTGGTCTACATAAGCCAAAATAGAATCAAACTCTTTGATCAAGACTTTCTTATCATCTTCACTTAGTTTAATGCGCGCCAGGGTAGCGAGATGTTCTAATTCTTCAATTTTTATCATATAAGGATTCTAAACTAAAAAACGATATATGTCACTCTTGTGCTTGCTTCACACTATCTCGGGATGTTCCACATCCCGATAAACTCCTTTTCAGAAATCACCTTAACCCCCAATTTCTGTGCTTCTTCTAGCTTCGTACCCGCCTCTTTACCCGCAACAACGAAAGAGGTTTTCTTGGAAACCGAGCTCGATACATTTCCACCATTTTCTCTAACCATCATCTGCGCTTTACTTCTTTCTAGAGTCGGCAAAGTCCCAGTAAAAACAAAAGTCATACCAGAGAATTTTCCGGATGATTGAACAATTTCCTCTTCGATCTTTATATGCTTTAGTAAGTTTTTGATCAACTTTTTATTATCAACATCTTTGAACCAAGAATAAATCGAGTCCGCCACCACCGTACCTATCCCGTAGATAGATTGTAACTCCTCTTTGGAAGAAGAGCTGATTTTATTTAATGCTTCAATTCCATTCAATCCTTTTTGGATAAAATATTTAGCCAAATCATAAGCAGTCTCTTCACCAACTTGAGGAATAGACAAAGAAGCAATAAGTCTAGCTAGAGTAATATTTTTGGACTTTTCTATAGCTTCGATCAAGTTATCAACAGATTTTTCGGCGAACCGTGGCAAGTTCAAAAGATCACCTCTCTTCAAAGTGAAAATATCGTCGAAGGTAGAAATCAAACCAGCAGACATAAGCTGATTCAGTATTTGTGGACCCAAGCCATCGATATTGAAACATTTTCTGGAGACGAAATATTCTAGTTTTCTTTTTTGTTGCTCGAATGAATCTCGATTTACACAGCGCCACATCGCCTGACCAGGAACTCTTTCTATTCTTCCATCGCCACCACAAGCAGAGATATGTTCTGGCCAAACGAAAACTTTCTCTTTACCCGTACGCAATTCTCGGACCACTTCGACTATATCTGGTATTACATCTCCGGCTTTTTGGACAATGACAGTATCACCAATACGAACATCCAAGCGCTTTATTTCATCCTCATTATGTAGAGTCGCTCTAGAAACAGTAGAACCTGCAACAACAACAGGTCTAAGTACCGCCACTGGAGTTATCACCCCCGTCCTACCAACCTGAAAAACAATATCTTCTAGAATAGTTGTCACTTGTTCGGCTCTGAATTTGTAGGCCACGCCCCATCGCGGAGATTTACCAGTAAAACCCAAAGCATCTTGAATCTTCTTTGAATTAATCTTTATTACGATTCCATCGAGTTCATAGTCAAGATCATGTCTCTTTTTTGTCCATTCTTGATAAAAACTTTCAACGCCTTTCAAATCATCAAAGACTTTGAAATATTGATTGGTTTTGAAACCAAGTTTGGTCAAAAGATTAATCTCTTGGTCTTGTTTATCCGGAATACCACCATCAAACTCATCTATATCGTACATGAAAGAATCAAGCCTTCTCGAAGCGGTGATCTTTGGATCCAGCTGACGAAGCGAACCAGCGGCTAAATTCCTAGAATTGGCATAAAGTGGTTCATTATTTTTTTTCCTCTCTTCATTTATCTTTACCAATTCATTCTTGCCAATCCAAACTTCTCCTACAGCTA
>CAYQCS010000067.1:0-3326 GCA_964416105.1 uncultured Candidatus Saccharibacteria bacterium | reverse complement strand
TTTCATTTTGCGCCCATTTAATTAATGAGTGCAATATGTATGTGAACTTAGTCACAAATTTGACATTTGGATTTTGGATTTGATTTAACATTTGTCATTTGGATTTTGACATTTATTAACAGCGTCACCTCCCCATATAAATACACATATATAAAACAAGTGATATAATATCGAAAATGATCTCTTCTTCTATTAGAGTACATAACATATACACCATTACCGTAATTGCTTTTATCTTCTCTTTGCATGTAGTTATTCCGATGTACTCTAATTCAAGTTTCTTGAACCTTTTTTCTAGTGAAGATACCATCGGACTTATATACATGACCGGAGCAGCGGTAACTATTCTTGGCTTTTTGATAGGCCCTTCTTTCATAAGGAAAATCGGCAATTATACAACAATAATTATCCTGATCTGTATTCAGATAGGTTTATTTTATGGTCTCATAATTTCGGATACACCCTGGATATTGGCAAGTCTATTCATAATCCAATCAGCCACCAGTTCACTTATTGGATTTTGTTTGGATATATTTCTAGAAGGATACACCACTCATTCATCTGTAGGTAAAATAAGAGGTCTTTACACCACATCAATGAACGCTTCTTGGGTTATTGCCCCTTTTATTGGAAGCTTACTTATAGGTGAAGGAAATTACAAAAATACTTACATCGCTTCTTTAGCCATTTTGTTCCCACTAATATATCTAGTACACCGCAATTTCCCCAAATTTCATGATCCAGATTATTATCATCCGTCTTTCTGGAAAACCATCAAGCACATTTCATTGGACAAAGATCTGACAAAATTATTTTATGCAAATATCATCTTGCAGACATTTTATTCTTGGATGGTTGTTTATAGCCCAATATATCTCAACAAATATATCGGTTTTTCCTGGAAAGAGATCGGCGTGATTATTGTCATAATGCTTTTACCATTTCCTTTGATTCAATACCCCCTAGGAAGATTGGCAGACAAAAAATACGGAGAAAAAGAGATCATGTCTATAGGCTTCATAATTATGGGCATATCGACAATATGTCTCTCTTTTTTCACAATCAATAATATATTAGTGTGGTCACTTCTATTGTTTGCAACCCGTATCGGCGCAGCTTCTGTAGAGATAATGTTGGAAACATATTTCTTCAAGACAGTATCTTCAAGAGATTCGGGTACCTTGAGTTTCTTCAGGATAGGTCGTCCTTTTTCACTATTCATTAGTTCGGTGCTAATGATAATCGGTTCGATGTTCGTCGATTTTCGATACATGTTCATTGTCATAGGGCTAGTATCTTTGCTTGCTCTTTACCCAAGTATGACTATAAAAGATACAGCTTGATATATTTACCTTAAATAAATATAATGAATCAATAAAAATATGTCCAAAGTAACCAAAGTTATTGCAAGAGAGATACTAGACTCAAGAGGCAATCCTACTGTTGAGGTAGACATTCTTTTGGATCACAATTCTTTTGGTCGAGCATCGGTGCCATCTGGTGCTTCAACTGGCAGTCATGAAGCAATAGAATTGCGTGATAATGATCAATCGAGATATGGTGGTAAAGGTGTTATCAAAGCAGTAAGTAATATAAACGGAGAAATAGCCAGCAAAATAATCGGTAGTGATTTTGATCAAAAGAAAATAGATCAGACTCTTATAGATATCGATGGAACAAAAAATAAAAACCGCTTGGGTGCAAATGCAATACTCGGTGTTTCGATGGCTTTTGCCAGAGCTTCTGCCTTTAAACACAAAATCGCTCTTTATGAATATTTCAACAAACTTTCAGACAACGCCAAGATCACTATGCCACTACCACTCATGAACATCTTAAATGGTGGTAAGCATGCCGAAAACTCTTCAGATATACAAGAATTCATGATTGTTCCTAGAGGCTGGAAGACATTCAAAGAACATCTAAGGGTTGGAGCAGAAATATTTCATACCCTAAAGAAAATCCTATCAACCAAAAAACTAAATACCACCGTTGGCGATGAAGGCGGCTTTGCCCCATCGCTTGATTCCAATGAATCTGCCTTAGAATTGATCTTGGAAGCCATAGATCAATCTGGTTATAGAGCTGGGGACCAAGTAGCTATAGCCTTAGATGTAGCCGCTACCGAATTATACAAGAATAACAAATATGTTTTAGCTAGAGATAAAAAAGAATTAAATGATGATGAAATGATCGCTTGGTACGAAAGTCTGATAAATAAATACCCAATAATTTCGATTGAAGATGGCTTAGCAGAAGATGATTGGCATGGATATAGAAAATTCACAGATAAACTCGGACACAAGATCCAAATTGTTGGAGATGATCTATTTGCTACAAACATAGAGAGGTTGGGTGCTGGAATAGAAAAAAATATTGCCAATTCGATCTTAATCAAACTAAACCAAATAGGTACAGTATCAGAAACGATATCGGTTATAGATCTAGCCAGAAAAGCAAAATATTCTTCGATCATATCTCACCGTTCAGGGGAGACAGAAGATACAACAATTGCTGATTTGGCTGTTGGTGTAGGTAGTGGACAGATCAAAACTGGTTCTCTTTCTAGAACGGATAGAATTGCCAAATACAATCAATTACTAAGGATTGAAGAATCGATCATTGGTGAAAAATAGTTAAAAGATTAACAATCTTACATGATAAAAAGAAAGACCCCGTAAGGGGTTTTCTTTGCCTATGCGTTTGCTGGAGGAGTTGTAGGCGGAACTGGAGGAACCACTGGTTCTGGCTTTTTTGCCATGTTATTAAAACGGGTGGGTTATCTCCCGTCGTGATAATTTTAACCCTATTGCAAGAGCAAACGCTTTTTTCTCAATAATTTGACTTATTGTCAAAATATGACATTTAATAATGCCCAAAAACCGTACTTCCCCGCCATGATGTAATTTGTTCAAAAATTAGGATACAGAATATAGCATTTGTTAAGCGTTTGGATGGACCCGGCAGGTTCTAAAATTCAAGTACTCTTTTTGACTTTCCCCTGATTCGCAACCGCTTCTATCGCCTCTTTCAATCTATCTTCATCTGCCAAATATCTTTTATCAAGAACCTCCAATTTTTCATTCAAAGTATAGACCAAAGGTATACCCGTAGGAATATTAACATCAACAATATCGTCATCAGATATTTTCTCAAGATGCTTGATCAAAGCCCTCAAACTATTGCCGGATGCAGATATAATAACTCTTTTACCTTTTCTTATTTCTGGAACTATATCCTGAATCCAAAATGGTACTACTCTATTCACAACATCTTTCAAATTTTCAGAAAGTGGTATTTCTGTTTCAGAGAGACTAGAATATTTT
>CAYQCS010000066.1:0-3350 GCA_964416105.1 uncultured Candidatus Saccharibacteria bacterium | reverse complement strand
GGTCTTTGCCGGGATACATATCGCTATTCTTATCTAATGGGGGAATAGCGACATCATAACCTCGTCTCCAGAGCTTTACTTGTTCTTCACCATATTTAAGAGCAGTCTCCGACTTATTCATGCCCTGAAGAGCTCCATAATGGCGTTCATTGAGTTTCCAAGATTTTATTATTTCAATATCTTTAATATTCATTTCTTCTAAAATAAGATTGAGTGTTCGATTGGCTCTTTTCAATAAAGAAGTAAAAGCAATATCAAATTTAAAACCTTTATCTTTCAATGATTGTCCTGCGATCTTGGCCTCTTCGACGCCCTTAGAAGTTAGATCAACATCGACCCAACCAGCAAAACGATTTTCTTTATTCCATTCACTTTCTCCATGTCTTACAATAACCAATTTGTATTTATTATTTTGTTTCATAAACAAAACGCTTATATATCTGATAAATAATATTGCCCCCGTTGTAGAAAATAGACCCAAAGCCCAACCAGCGATAACATCTGACGACCAATGAACATTAAGTACCAACCTACTTAGACCTATCAAGATAAACATCAAAACAGAGACAACAATCATCATTTCTCTTATAAACCAAGATTTTATCTTTGGAGCAATAAGATACGCAATAGCAAAGAAGAACGCAGCCGCTAAAGATGAATGACCGCTAGGAAAACTTGGACTACCAGCAATTTCATAGATCGCATTTACAGGTCTAGGACTCAAAAACAGTTCTTTCATAAAATAGGTCAGGAAACTAGTTGAAACAACAGACAAAAGCAAGACCAAAGCTGAGCGCCATCTATTTTTAAAGATAAATATTATTCCAATAATAAAGCTCAGGCTAAGCAAAAGAGTATTGTCACCAATTCTAGAGAATAATGAAGCTACATCTATATAGCTAGGATGTACCTTTACCAACCACTCCATACACATATTTATCCAAACATCAAAATTCAATCTAAAAGAACTTGAGGTCAATTTGTCTATTGTTATAGCCAAAACTAAGATTGAAATAATGTTCAAAATGAGTGAAAAGAGTTCATATCTTCTAAAGATATGGAAACGATTGTTCACAAAACGATACCCCCAAATTACAATCAAAACAACAATGATGACAATAACCAATAATTTACCAATATAATCTGAAAAGACATGATATGCTGAACCAAATATATAACCAATAAGGACAGAAGAAACAACCCACAATAGTCCACCAATTATATTGAAAAACCAAAAATAACCATGGGAAGCAGAGGTAGTACCTACAAGAAATGGCATCAAAGCTCTGGTTGCTGGAGTGAATCTACCAAGGATCAAGGCTTTGCCAGAATGTTTGGCTAGAAGACTTTTGGCTCTGTCTATCTGTACATCACTAATGAAGAAATAGGAACTAAAACGACTAATTAGACTTAGACCGTATTTTTTACCAAGATAAAATCCCATAAAATCTCCACACAAAGCTCCGATCGAAGCAATAATAATAACCACGTAAAGATCGAGCGTGCCAATTTTGGAAAAGAAACCAGCAATCAATATTGCTATATGACCTGGTACCGCCATACCGACAAGAGGAATACCTTCCAAAAGAGTAATAAGAAAAAGCAGAGTATATCCACCATTTGTAACCAGCCATTCTATGTTGCCAACTAAAGCTAAAATGAAATGATTATAAAACATATTGCTTGAGTATAGCATGTCATGCTATCATTCTGGTAACAAAAAACTGTGTATTTTATACACATAATTATAATTAATAAATAAAAAAGCATATGAAAAATGCAATTGTATATTCGACACCAAGTTGTGTTTATTGTGGGATGGTCAAATCCTTTCTGAAGGAAAATTCTGTTCCCTTTACCGAACACAATGTTGCTACAGATCTAGCCAAGCGCAAGGAAATGATCGATAAAACCGGACAAATGGGTGTACCAGTTATAGATATAGGTGGAGATATCGTAGTTGGCTTCGATGAACCAAAATTAAGATCTATATTACAGATTGCTTAAGCAATCATTTTTTTACTTTAGAGAATAACAGAGCTTTTTGATTAAGCCTGGTCCTTTGTATATCATCCCTGTAATCAGTGCGACAAGATCGGCTCCGGCTTCGAATTTGGCTTTTGCTTCTTTTGGGGACATCACTCCACCAACACCGATTATGGTAAATCTTCTGCCAAATTGGTTTCTGGTTCTTCTTATAAGCTCGGTCGAAAGTCGTTCGCAAGGTTTGCCAGAAAGACCACCCCGGTAATCTTTCGGCGCTTCGTCTCTATAATCAAGAGAGTTGTAATCTTTATTCAAGTTGCCGATAACCACACCATTCAAGCCATAAAGATCAATCATCTTCAGTAATGATTCGAATTGCTCCCAAGGTATATTGATCGGCATTTTGACATATATTGGCTTACTACATTTAACTGTTTTAAGAGCCTTAAGTAATTGTTCGAGAAGCTCTGGAGTAATAAAGGCTTCCCCACCAAAAGCGTTTGGGCAAGAAATATTGATAGTATAATAGTCACCAATATTTTCTTCATTCAATCTTTTGAAAGAATAGAGGTAATCTTCTATCGCGGACTGCGTATCGGCCGATTCTTTGCAATTCGTTTTGGCTATCGATATTCCTCTTACAAAAGAAGTCTTCGGTATTTTCTTCAATCTCTCTATGATTTTATCAACACCTTCGTTCTTCAGACCTTTATTGACCAAAATGCTTTGCGACTTTGGTAATCTAGTCAACCTTGGTTTCGGATTACCTTCATAAGGTTTCGCTGTAACCGAACCTATCTCTTCTCCACCAAAACCAATATGTGGCAATATCCTACTTAATCTACCGTTATAATCAAAGCCGGCAGATAAGATAAAAGGTGTATCGTATTTCACACCATCTACAGTTTTTGAAATATCTTTACCGTGATATCCGTAGATAAGATCAACAGCCTTCCTACCAATAGAATAATTACCCAAGAATTCACCCATCGACACGAAACAATCGTGTACAAATTCCGGATTGAACCTAAAAAGTATCGGTTTTAGTATAGAGCGATAGAACATCTGTTTGATAATTTTCAATAACCAATTATCAATTTAATCCCTGCGATTTAATTTGTTATTGGATATTGGTTATTGGTTATTTATCTCGAGCTTGTCGAGAGATTGGTTATTTACAGTCTTCTTAACTTCTTTCTTAAGAATCTTAATTATAGATTGTACACCCTCCTTAGCGTCCAATAAATCACCATGAGCAGATTTTATCTTCGCTCTAGCCTCTTTTATTGTCGCTCTATTTGATTCGAAAACTGTTTTATCACCATCATCAGGAACCAAAACAGCAACCATCTTGACAGCACTAT
>CAYQCS010000065.1:0-3411 GCA_964416105.1 uncultured Candidatus Saccharibacteria bacterium | reverse complement strand
AGACAAGATCTTCTCGGTGATAGTTCCAACCGAAAAAAAGATCAAAGTCAAAGGTGGTAAACGCATTGAGGAAGAAGAAAAGATTTATCCAGGATATGTCCTTGTCGAAATGGTTGTAACCGATGATTCTTGGTATGTGGTGAGGAACACTCCTCGAGTAACCGGCTTCGTCGGCGCTGGAGTTTTTCCAGTTCCACTGGATCAAAAAGAAGTAGATATGCTTTTCTCTAGAATGCAAAAGAGTACAACCGAACACGCCATCGACCTTACAACAGGCGATTTGGTCAAGATTGCCGATGGACCATTCAAAGACTTTGAAGGTAAAGTGGCAGAAGTTGATACTCAAAGAGGAAAGATTAAGGTCTTGGTTTCGATGTTTGGTCGAGAAACACCGGTGGAGCTTGACTTTCTTCAGGTTAAAAAAGTGTAGTAAAATTTTCAATTTTCAATAACCAATGATCAATTTAAACCTGCGATTTATTTGGTTATTGGTTATTGAGCCTTGATTAATTAAGCGCATTTGATTTAATAATTAACCTATAGTAGGATAGCAAAACTATGGCAAAAAAGATTATAAAGAAAGTAAAAGTTATCGCTCCCGCCGGCAAAGCTACTCCAGCGCCTCCTTTGGGTCCTGCTTTGGGTCAGGCTGGTGTCAATATTGGCGATTTCACCAAGAAGTTCAATGATGCTACCAAAAATATGATGGGGGACATGATTCCTGTCGTTATCTCTGTTTACGAAGATCGTACTTATTCTTTTGTTCTCAAGACTCCTCCAGCTTCGAGCCTGATCTTAAAAGCTATCAAGAAAGACAAGGGTTCTGGTAAGCCAAACTTGAGTAAAGTTGGTACTATCAGCAAAGCTCAGATCAAAGAGATTGCCGAAAAGAAAATGCAAGACTTGAATGCCAATACAGTGGAACAGGCGATGAAGATTATCGTTGGTACTTGTAAGTCGATGGGAGTGGAGGTGAAGTAATCTAAAATCTAAAAAAGGGCAAAGCAGAAGGCTTGTTCTTTTTTTGATTCTGCGGAACTCGTTCGTTGAATTGCTAGATAAAAGGCTCAGGAATTACACCAAGGCAAAGCCTTGTGTAATTCCAACGCCATTCGCCTTTTATCAAGCAATTCATACTCACTCAAACAGTCCTCGAATCTAAAAAAGAACAAGCCTTCTGCTTTAATGAGACTGTTATATTACTTTACAACATCATACTCCAAGAAAAGCACATCATCTGACAATTTTTCGACGGAGACCAATTTCAGATCTGCTTTTACTGGTTTATTGAAGAGAGTGAGGCCTTGGCCGAAAACTTTTGGCTCTACGGTCAAGTAGATTTTATTTACCAAACCACTTTGCATGAATAGGGTGTATATCGTACTACCACCACAGATCGCTACTTCTTTGTAACCTTTGTTCTCTAGGTCTGCCAACAGCGCGCTAGGGGCAAGATCGGTCAGAGTCGCACCTTCTATCGGTGGGGTATCTTTTGGTGCATAGACGATGTTTAGCCTGCCTGGTAAGGCCTTTCCGATCGTCTTCCAGGTATTCAAACCCATTACGATAACCCCTGCTTTCTTGGAAAGCTCAATAAACTTCTTTTTATCGGCTCCACTAGTCCAATCTGTGGAGGGTTTGTTCTGGCCAACGGCGTCCGCGGGAGCGATGAATCCGTCGGCAGTATGAGCGGCGATGATGAAGGTGTGCATTAGAGATTAAAATTAAAATCTTGTCATCTATGCAAATAGATTTAATGAGATTATACTTCATATGTAATTAAAACAAAAATCATGGAGCATTCATATGAGGTGGAAATAAAAAGTTTACTTGGTTCAAAAGATAAGGCAGAAATGTTGAAAAATAGTCTGAAGACCAATTTTCCTAACACAGAATTGATTTCCAAAGAGAAACAATTGAATCATTATTTCAATACTCCAGACGATATATCCAGGCTCGAAAGACAACTAGAGAAATATATAGCAGAAGACAAAAAGAAAGCATTTAAAAATATTTTGGAACACGGACAAAAAATGTCTATTCGCACTCGTGACGCTGACGGTAAAGTGATCTTGGTTATCAAAGCTTCTGTAGGTGATGACACAAGTTCAAATGGGGTGAAGAGGATAGAATTTGAATCTCTTATGCCGATGAGGTTGGCAGAATTGGATGATTTATTGCTTAAATCCGGTTGCACTTATCAAGCCAAATGGTCGAGAGAAAGGGAAGAGTATGGAAGTGGAGATATGCATGTGTGTATAGACAAAAATGCTGGATATGGATATGTTGCTGAATTTGAAAAAGTTACCAAAGACAAAGATATTCTTGAAAAGGTTAGGAATGATCTACTTCTGGTGATGGAAAAGCTTGGTGTAGAAGAATTAAAACAAGATCGCCTAGAAAGGATGTTTTCTCATTACAATGCCAATTGGGAGAAATATTATGGCACTGAAAATATATTTAATATAGAATAAATAATATGTACTTATCGGATCGAGACATAAAGAAAGCGGTAGATAAAGGTGATATTGTCATCCAGGGATTTGATATTGAAAGATTACAACCAGCTAGTTACGACATTTTACTCGGCAACAAATTTCTGGTTAGCAATACAGAATCTACTATGGCCATAGATCCAGTTCAGAAGATTTTCCCCGAAACAAAAGAACTGATTATTCCCGATACTGGACTATTCGTTTTGCATCCAGGTATCAGTATTTTGGGTACTTCGGTAGATTATTTTGGATCCAATAAATATCTGATTCATCTTTCGGGTAAAAGTAGTTTGGCTAGACTTGGACTTATTATTCACAACACGGCAGGGATTATAAATCCTGGTCATTTCTTGAATATTACGTTCGAACTCTGTAACCTCAATCATATTCCTATAATCTTGCGCCCACAGATGCGGATAGGCCAGATACTATTTTCTGAACTTTCTAGTGTACCAAGTAAAGATTACAAGACCACGGGTCGTTATCACAATCGTGACTGGCAACATTTTGTGGATCCAAAAGAAGAAGAGGCTAAGCTTATAAAAAATAAAAAGAAAAATCGCTAACATGAAAAAGAAGCAGAATGATAGACACCCGGAATACCAATATCTAGATCTACTCCAAGACATTTTGGATAATGGAGTTGTAAAACATGACCATAATACAGGTATAGGTCTAACTAGTGTTTTTGGTAGGCAGATGAGGTTCGATCTATCAAAAGGTTTTCCTCTTCTTACAACAAAAAGGGTACCGTGGAATAGCATAATGCATGAATTGTACTGGTTCATGTCTGGTCAGACTAACATCAAATATCTTGTGGATAATGGTGTACCTATATGGAATGATTACCCATACAAGATTTACAAGAAGAAGGCAGATAAAGGAGAACTACCATCTCTTACTTTAGAGCAATTTG
>CAYQCS010000064.1:0-3421 GCA_964416105.1 uncultured Candidatus Saccharibacteria bacterium | reverse complement strand
AACAATTTATTTTTGCAAATGATTCTTTTGGACAAAAACTGATAGATGTTTGCAAGAGAAAAGCCAAACAAGGAGTTCATGTTCGATTTCTTTGGGATGCTGCTGGTAGTTTCACTTTTTGGGGGTCAGATCTAGTAATAGAATTAAGAAAAAGTGGTGTTGAGCTTTTGTTTTGGAAGACTTTGGTCCCAGGTTTTTTCAGTATAACCGACTATCGAGCTTGGTTCTTCCGTAACCATCGCAGGACTTTGGTAATAGATAACAAGATTGGGTACACCGGCAGTATCTGCGTTAACAATTCATTCAAGAATTGGCGTGATACTAATGTCAGAATCATGGGACCGATCGTCAGTGAAATGAAAAATGCTTTTGAACAGATGTGGTCCAGAACTCTTGGAATAAGACCGCTCCGATTCAACAGATTACCAAAAAACGCTATATTCAGATATGTAACCAACTACCCCGCTCCCGGAAGAAGGTATATCTATTCAGAAATAGTAAAAGCGATTAGAAAAGCCAAAAAACATGTATACATTACCACTCCTTATTTCGTGCCGACACATCGTCTATTGAGAACAATAAAAGCTGTTGCCAAACGCGGTGTAGATGTCAGAATTATTTTACCCGAAAAATCTGATCATTATGTAGTCGATCTTGGAGCTAGATCTTTTTTCAAGACTCTGATGAAATCTGGAATCAAGATTTTCTTGTACCAAGGTAATATCATTCACAGCAAATCTATTACTATAGACGATACTTGGTCAACAATCGGTTCAATGAACTTGGATAGAGTAAGTCTTCTCTACAATTTCGAGGCTAATATCATTACTACCGATGATGATTTTTCAAAAAAACTCAAGGAACATTTCATTCAAGACATGACCGAATCAAAAGAAATCATACTTACAGAATGGTTGGGTCGACATTTCATTGAAAAGATACCAGAAATAATAGTTGGCCTAATAAAAAAGTTTTTGTAATTATCTAATATTGCCACCCCAAATATAATTTGAGAAATTAGGAGATTCGTGCCTACCCAATAATCTAAATGAATCAATCCCCGCTTTGTCAGCCAAATCAGCTAAGTTCTTCAAATCAGATTCAGTAGGTGTTTCTTTGACTTCTATCGCAAGCTTATCGTTCAAGACAAAATCTATTTCATTGCCACTCTTCAAAGAAAAATACTTCAGTTGATTCTTCCTTCGCAATTGATTGAAGATGGCATTCTCAAATCTTGCACCACTGTCTGTGCCGGCCAGAATACCGATCAAACCATTATCTCCAAAATAGATCTTTTGAGCTTTTACTATCTCTCTATCCTGATTCTTTGTATAAACAGGGACTAAAGAAATAAGATAGGTTCGTTCGAATAGATATATATAATTTTGAACTGTAGGACGAGACAATCCTGTCAATCGTGAGATTTTGGAATAATCCAGTTTATTTCCTATCCTACCAGCTAACATCTTTGCTATATTTATAATAGAAGTACTTTCTTTGAAATCAGCAATGCTTTTTATATCAATATTTATATACGAACTGATTATGTCCTCTAATATGCTCTTTTTATCTTCAATTTTTTGAGTAAGAACAACTTTTGGAAAACCTCCGAATTCAATATATTCCTCATAATAAGCCTTTAATCTATTGTATTCGTTGGTGTCAAATGATTTAAGAGATTCTATATTCTCTATCTCCTTGTATGGAACATTTTTGAAAGTCAAAAATTCTCCAAAATCCAAAGGGAAAAGCTCAAAAAGTTTTTTTCTTCCAGCAAGAGATTCGGTAAATAGATTTTTCAGATAATATGAACTTGAACCAGTAAGTATAAATTTTATATTGTAATGATCGTGAAGATATTTAATTACACTGGAAATGCTTGGTATTGTTTGGATCTCATCCAATGCAATATACATTCTCTCTTTTTGAGATAAACCGCGTTGTTCTAGATTGACAATTACATTGTCATAGTTTTTATCCAAGAAAATCTCTTGATTGCTTATCTTTTCAAGATCAAAAAAAATCTTGTTCTTGGAATCTATTTCATGAAGTAAATGCTCTACAAGAGTAGTTTTGCCAGTACGACGCATGCCAGTAATAATAGTCACATCATCACTTTCAAGATGTGCTTTTACTTCGGAATATAGTTTTCGTGAATAAAATACCTTATTCATAACTACCATTTTACAAAAATCCTTACTAAATGTAAAGTGGTATTTTACATCTGGTAAAAATGTACGCAAAAGCTATATTTACCAACATATAATCTACCACACACAAAAAGCGCGCCACTACCACATGGCGCGCTTGGGGCTAAGTACCAAGGATCCAAAGATCCAAGGAACTTAGCTCGAAGTTCTAACTTGCGAGGCCGACGGCCGGGTGACTGGCATCCCGATCGCTGACGAGCCAGTAGTAGCCCCAACCCCAACAACCATCGACCTTACGGAAGAGGAAAAGAGAGAAACGGCCGCCGCTCGGGCTGCGGAGGATTGTTCCCAGCTCCTCCAACAAACCGCCGATTTTTCCGTTGTCGTACAACCAACGGAGAGTCTTCTGATTCTCCTCCGCATACCATGTCCAGAGGGTCCAGAAGTCGAACGAAATGATTTCCGTCTGGGCCCGCATCCTCTTCAGGCGCACTTCGCCGGTGATGACCGTTTCGTCTCCGACAATACCGGTATAGGTAACGATCCTGTTCGGATCGATCTCCATGATCTGAGCCGAACGCGAATCTTGGTCAGGGGTACCACTGAAGCCATCACCACCAGGAAGACCATGCCAGACTGACCAGCCACGGCCGAAGACTTTCTCGATCGTGATTGAGCGGTTGATAGGGAGAGAGAGTGGACACATTTCCAGTAAAAACTGCTTAACCAGATTGGAGATCTTGTCTTCAAAACACGGTTTGCTTACTTTGGTAAAACACCACCCTAAAAATTTGACAGGGTCTACATCGTCCCTGTACCTCATCATCCTTTGTAGAATCGTAAAGATTCTAGGTACCACGGAAACCCACCTACCCAATTCATCCCACTTCTGCTTCGTTGTCATATTCTCTTCCCTTTCCGCCTCCTCATCACAAGACTATAGGCCTTGCTCCGAATCAGCTTCTTGGTTTTCTTTTTGCTGGACTCTTCGCCACAGCATTCAATAGCCAAACTAATATTAGAATTAGGCCACTAAATGCTGTAACGAATCATTTACAATTCAATGTTCAAAACTAGTACGAGTATAGCAAAGACTGCATTATAAGTCAATAGATATTAAGTAGTGTCAAATAAAATAGCGTATTTATTAGTGAAGTAACATCAGACAGCCATAAAATGTACATCCAATAAAAATCAAAGTGATAGTATCTTTTTCGTAAATATCCCTGCCCAGAGGGCAGGGCGTTTGAATCGCATCAGACTTCAAACAT
>CAYQCS010000063.1:0-3489 GCA_964416105.1 uncultured Candidatus Saccharibacteria bacterium | reverse complement strand
CGCAACTTCGGTCTCAACTTTTACAGGTCGGACGGTAAGATCTACGGGCAATACCCGCTCGTTGAGTGGGTTACTCACAGTCCGGTTAATGGTGAAACCAAGATCGCCATTCCGATTTGGGGAACCTCGGAGACTGTGAAGCCGGTGACGGTCCAGATCATCCAGCTCGATACGGAGAAGTCCATCGAGCTCAAGGTCGGCCTCGATGGCAACTTCCCGCTCGATCTGGAGCCGGGACGGTACCACATCCTCGTTGACTTCGGCGACCAAGTCGCCGGATGGGGAGATGGCAAGGGCTAGTCGTCCAGGCATTCGTGCCTGACGATACAGATCCCGCAAGGAATTACACGTTTCGTTCGTGTACCCTTGCGGGATTTTTTGTTACAGCATGATTTTATTTGCTATGTAACTTCTCAGACTTTTTGGGGGTGGTAAAATTGTGGTATGGAAGAAGAGGAAAATAACAAGATAATTATATATAACACAGAAGATGGGCATACCAAAGTCGATGTTCGTCTTATCGATGAGACAGTTTGGTTGTCGCAGAGTCAGATGGCTGAATTATTTGATAAAGATGTAAGGACTATCAATGAACACATAAAAAACATATTTATAGAAGGAGAATTAGCCGAAGTTTCAGTTATCCGGAATTTCCGGATAACTGCGTCAGATGGTAAGAAATATGATACAAATGTGTATAATCTGGACGTTATTATTTCAGTTGGTTATCGTGTAAAGTCGCATCGTGGTACCCAATTTCGTATTTGGGCTACTCAAAAACTAAAGGAATATATAATCAAGGGTTTTGTTATGGACGATGAACGCTTAGCAGACGGAAAAGTATCCAATGGTTATTTTGAAGAATTCGAAGAAAGGATTAGAAGGATTAGGACTTCAGAGAAGAATTTTTACCAAAAAGTCAGAGATGTTTTTGCGACAAGTGCTGATTACAATCCTAGATTAGATTATGCTAAAAAGTTCTTTGCTACAGTGCAAAACAAATTTCATTATGCTATTACTGGTTTAACCGCAGCAGAAATAGTTTCCAAACGAATTGATAGTAATAAAAAGAATATGGGACTTACGAATTGGAAAGGAGAAGTAATAACGAGAGATCAAGCTGAAATTGCAAAAAATTATCTGGAAGAACTAGAGTTAAAGAGATTAAATCTATTAGTTGAACAATTTCTATCATTTGCCGAATTACAGAGCGTAGAGAAGCGTGTGATGTATATGAAAGATTGGATACAAAAACTGGACAACTTTTTGATTTTGAACGATAAGGAGATTTTGGATAGTCTGGGTGATATATCACATAAAAAAATGGAAAATAAAGTCAGGAATGAATTGGAAAAATTTAACAGAAAACAGCTAAAGTAATCAACCTTGCTAGTTTTTCTTTTATAGGTTATATTGGCTGTTACATATGTCACAAGATTCATTGATACAACTCAAAAACAAGTCAACTGGCGAGGTTTATTGGTCGCGCAAGAATAAGAAGAAAGTCGAGAAAAAGATCGAACTCAAGAAATACAGTGCCAAACTTCGCAAGCATGTAGTCTTCAAAGAGGCCAAGAAATAGTTTTTGCTAAATGATAGAAAAGAGGTTAGTATAAAGTAACCCTTTTTTATTTGGGCCTATAGTTCAATGGTAAAACATCGGTCTCCAAAACCGAGGTTCCAGGTTCGAGTCCTGGTGGGCCCGCTTTCGAACCATTCGATCCTCTCATCTTTTCCAAACCAAGTCATCTGTCTTTTGGCATAGCGCACGATTTCTTTTTCCAACTGTTCCAGCATCTCTTGTCTAGTGATTTTCTTTTGCAAGAATCGAGCGACATACCTGTATTCCAAACCAAATTCTTCCATCTTTTTCCAGGTCAGTCCTTCTCTATGCAACTTGCGAACTTCTCTTATCATTCCCATTTTCATTCTTGTCAATAATCTTTTATGTATTTTTTCCTTCAATAAATCTGGTTCTACTTTTATCCCTATGAAGACTGGTTCATATTTAGTTTTGTTTTTAAGTTTAGGCACTTTACCCAAAGCAGTGGCGATTTCTATAGCACGAATTATTCTCCTCGGGTTTTGTTTATCAATATTGCTAAATCTGTCTTTATCTAATTTTTCAAGCACCAAAAGTAATTCTTCCAAAGTTTTATTTTTCAATCGATTTCTAAGATTATTATTTGGCGGAACGTCCGGCAATATAAGCCCGTCTATCAAGGCTTGAATGTAAAAACCGGTGCCACCAACGACGATTGGGGTTTTGTCTTTATTTATTATCTCTGTAATAGCTCCCTCGGCCAACCGCACGAAATCAATAACGGTGAATGTCTTCTTCGGGTCGGCTACATCCAAGAGATAATGTTTGATTCCAGACATTTCTTTTTTGGTAATTTTACCAGTACCAATATTCATGCCTTTGTAAACTTGTCTTGAATCAGCCGAGATTATCTCGCCGTCTACTTGTTTGGCAATTTTTACAGCGAGGTCACTCTTGCCCGAGGCTGTAGGACCAACGATTACTATTACTTTTATTTTTTCCATGATCAGACATTATCATATCTTTAAAGAAAAAACCCCTCGTCCACTTTCTTATATTATATAGATAATAAATCATCTTATTTACCACTAAATCATAAAAATCAGAATGACGTACTTCGAAGCCACCGAATTTCTTTTTGAAATTAGTTAGACCAATCCAATTTTTGTTTGGTTGATCTTCCGTTGATATCCCGCCAAAATTAAAATATTTACAACCAATCTCTTTTGAATAGCGAATTGCTTTCCAGATCGCTCCGTATGAAGGTGCACGGTTTCGTTCCTCGTCACTTGAACAAGCAAAAACATAATTGGCAACTTCTCCGTAAACAATTACAAGATCTATTACCAGAATTTTCTCATTGAACTTGGCTAAAACTAAAAAACCATTTTGTTTGTCTAAATTATCGAATATAGTTTTGTAATATTCTTTTGGGTGTAGACCGAAACCATTTCTTTTTGAGGTTATCGTTATTAATTCATAGAAATCATCGAAATATTTTTTGAAGTCATAAGTTATGACTTCAGCTTTTATTTCTTTTCGTTCAGCTAATCTTATGGAATAACGATTATTTTCATGCATCGATTGATACAATTCTTGCTCTGTTTTATTCAAGCTCAAAAACCATTCAATTCTTGGTTGAAAATAGGCAGAATGGTAAGTGAATAGTGGTGCTTTTTTAAATAATTTTTTTATGATACTTAATCTGTCGTCATCTAAAGTAGGAGTAAAATCTAATCTGATGAATATTGAATTAAGTTCACGAGCTATTTTTATTAATTTATCTTTTAGATTCTCTAAAAATTCTAGAGAGAAAGAGGAGTCTTTCATTATTGGACCATAAGGAATATATAGATAACTTTTACCAAAAATCAAAGGATATTTTATTATTTGGAAATAAGCAATAATCTCATCATTACTTTTCACTAGATATCTTTTGACGGTAC
>CAYQCS010000062.1:1890-3714 GCA_964416105.1 uncultured Candidatus Saccharibacteria bacterium | reverse complement strand
CCTACTTGAGGGGTAGCTGGAGGTGAACTTATCTGACAGTAGTATAGCATACCCAGTTTTTTTGTCAAGCGTTTTTTGGTTCTGGGATGTGGTTTACCTCGAGCTTGTCGAGAGGAACATCCCGAAAACCACGGTTTTGAGCCGTATTTTGTAACCAAGGTCTATATTTTGAGCCATATTCTATTCATTTTGTGGTTCTAGAACATCCCCTTTATAAAATGACAAAATCCAAATGACAAATGACAAATCAAAAAATCCAAATTTGACATTTGTCATTTGGATTTTGTCATTGTTCCTCAAAGCAGGCTCTCTGGCGAAATCTTAACTATCACATTGGGAGGCAGAGATCTCAACTTACTAACCAATCCCGCGTTTGGCCAAGCGTAGCTCGGTATCTTGATGAGACCGTGAATAATCGATTTACCACGGACCGTCGAGGTGAAAGCTGGAAAGATATCGATCTCTTGCGGTTCGAGATACTTGGCGACATCGGCCATAGTGTTGGCGATAGACTCTTTTTTACCTTCGATCGTGATCTTGATCAGAATCGTAAAAGGTGGATAGGAAAACTGCTTCCTCTCTTCTATTGTTTTTCTATAAAAATCACTTAGATTACCTTTCAATCCGAATTCAAAAATCTTTTGTTCAGCTCGGCGCGTCTGTACAATGATCGATCTCGTTGCTTGAGCGCGCAGTCGAACCAAAGTGTACATCATTTTTTCTTGGATTCTGAAATCGGGAAGACTAAAGAGGGAATCGAGAGAGACGATTGCTACATGATCTACTTTATCTCCGAAGTTCTGAAAAGCCAATTCGGTGCCCAAGAGAATGCTTCCCGGCTTCATCTTGAATTTTTCTATCACTTGTTCAACCTGTTTGTCTGTTTTGGTTGTGTCGGAGTCTACTTTGAATATTTCTATATCTGGAAAACTGTTTTTTATTTCCTCATATATACGATCGATGCCGATACCAAGCGGATTCAATTTCCAGCTTCCGCAATGAGAACATTCTTCGTCAGCATTTCTTCTATCTCCGCAAATATGACACATGAAAAAGTTTTTGCCCGTCTCTTCGCTTCTGTGTAAGACAACCGTGGTTTTGCATTTCCTGCACATAACGATATTTCCACAATCATCGCAAACTGTAATCGGCGACAACCCTCTTCTTGTAGCGAAAATAAAGAGGTTAGTATTTTCTTCTTTTAGGCTCTTAATAGTTTCCATCAACTCTTGGCTAAGGACAGCAAACTTTGTCTTGGTATCGGGATCTTTTTTGGCGCGCATGTCTACCAAGATATCGTTGGCCAGAGAAACTGAGCGCCATTTGAAAGGAGAACCTTCTTCTATCTCCTCATTTTCAGCCAAATAAAGAGTTTCCATTCTAAGCATACTATCGGCTTTATATATCTTCTGATTATTCCTTTGGGCAATAATGGAAAGAGTTTGTCGTAAGTCTATATAAGGATGTTTTTGTGATATCCAACCACGGCCGTTTTCTCTTTCTATGATAATAGTTTTGATATCGTCTCGTGGGAAAATAGGGAAATAAGCAGTCGAGATGATGACGATGGGGTGATCGGTCTCGGCTATGGTCTTCCAGATGTTGGTGAATTTTTTGGAACCAGCGTTTCCATTCAAGGAAAAAATATATCCTTCAATACCTTTTTCCAAAGCTCCATGAAGCCTCTCGCAATCTTCGGTCGTTGGACAATAAAAAACCAAAGATCTTTTGTTGGCGAATTCTTGGCGGATGAGACTGCGCCAAGCGCTCAGCCGGTCGGTATCATCTCCTTGAACGGCGTATGTCCCCTTGCCGTCTCTCTTG
>CAYQCS010000062.1:0-1790 GCA_964416105.1 uncultured Candidatus Saccharibacteria bacterium | reverse complement strand
TTGAGGTCAGTTTTCATTTCCTCGGCGGGCTCGATCTTGGTTACTATTGCAGAGATATTTTTTTTCTTTAATGGTACGGTGACTATGGCGCCGATTGGTACAGATACGGAAGTGAAATAGAGCAGTTCCTGGGCTATTTTTGATCGAGAAAGGGGTATAACGGTGATTACATTCATAGCCTAGTTATAACACACAAAAAGTGGGGTGCAAGATGGTGGAAATATCAAGAACTCGCCAGAAAAGGGAAATAATATTACAATTCAGCGTACATGAATAAAAAGGAACAATTTGTTATTGAGGGATTGGCGGGTAAGAAGACCCTGAAAGGTCGCGTCTTCATCAACGGAGCAAAAAATGCAGCCCTGAAAGCGATGGCCGCCAGTATTCTTTTTGATGGAGAGGTTGTCTTGAATAATATACCCAACACCGAAGATATCCATGTTATGAAAGATATCTTGGTTGATCTGGGTGCCAAGGTTAGGTGGCAAAATGATGATCAAAAAAGTAAGGTTATGAAGATTGACGCTAGAGAGATCAGTAAAACTGATATCAAAACTGAATTGGCGGTGAAAATGAGGGCGTCAGTTGTTCTCACTGGTCCGGTGCTGGCCCGTTTTGGTAAAGTTTCTTTTCCTGCTCCTGGTGGCTGTGTGATCGGGGCAAGACCGATCGATCTGTTTATCGATGGTTACAAGAAAATGGGGGCGACCGTGGAGCTTCGTGATGGTCTCTATTATATAGAAGCAAAAAATGGTTTGAAGGGAAATGAAATAAATTTTAGTAAAATTTCTGTTGGCGGTACTGAGACCTTGATGATGGCGGCTACTCTTGGCCGCGGGAGAACTATTTTGAGAAATTGTGCCAAAGAGCCAGAGATCGGTAATGTAGCAGAATGGCTCAATGCTTGTGGTGCAAACATAAATGGTATTGGTACCGACACTCTAACCATAGAAGGTACAGGAGGTAAGTTGTTGTCTCCGAAAAATGAATACCGAGCTATTCCTGACAGAATAGAGGCGGGAAGTTTTCTTATTCTGGGCGCTCTGTGTGCAGAAAATCTACGAATAGAAAATTGTGAACCGGAACATATTCAAAAGACGATCGATCTGCTTAGAGAAGCAGGAGTCAATATTTCAGTTGAGATCAATCAGGGAAAATCTGTAATAGTTTCCAATTCTGGTAAAACTAAATTCAAAGCCTTTGATGTAACAACAAAAGAATACCCCGGCTTTCCGACAGATCTGCAGGCGCCTTTGGTTGTATTTCTTAGCCAAGCCGAAGGTGAAAGTAAAGTTACAGAGACAATATTCGAAGGTCGTTTCAAGTATGTAGAAGATTTGGTCAATATGGGAGCGGATATAGATATGGTCAGTCAAGACCAAGTTTTGATCAAAGGACCAAAAGCTCTTAATAATTTGGGTAAAGAAAAAGAATTATCTGCTCACGATATCAGAGCAGGTTTTGCTATCGTCTTGGCCTCGCTTGTTGGACAAGGCTGGTCGGTCATCAGTAATGTCCACCTTATCGATAGAGGTTATGAAAGCTTAGAAAAAAAGCTACAGACTTTGGGAGCGAGTGTGGTTAGGAGATAGAGAGAGCAGTTGAACTCTCGCCATTCTGTGGTAACATCAGCCCTATGAGTTTTTTTTCTCCGAAATTGGGAATAGATCTGGGAACTGCCAATACTCTGGTTTTTTTACCAGGTAAAGGCATAGTCATGAATGAACCGTCCGTTGTTGCTATTTCTCAAGTAGATAAAAGAGTTTTGGCTGTTGGTAATGAAGCCAAAG
>CAYQCS010000061.1:0-3726 GCA_964416105.1 uncultured Candidatus Saccharibacteria bacterium | reverse complement strand
GATCGTTCTGTCGTTGCTATACCAAAGAACAAAGTGATAATTTGTTGGTTTATTTTTTTCTCTTTTAATAAAACTGGTGACCACGCCATTCCTTTGTAGCTCAACCAGACATTCTTTACCGTTTTGATCATCACCTACATTAGAGACTAAAGCAGAATAGAGGCCAAATCTTGATGCCAAAACTGCAACATTGGCAGCATTGCCAACCGCTTTCACCACTTTTATGTATTCGAAAGGTACTTTGGCTCCAAACTTCATACATAGTTCGCAATCGTGATGATTCAGTTTGCAGTGAATGTGAGCATCTTTGAGGCGGATGAAAGCGTCTGTTGTAATATCGCCAATACAGAGTATGTCGATTTGCTTTCGAAACATATGGATATTATAACAGGAATTAGTTACTATTTATACCCATTGATTATTAATGATTAAATGATCAATTTTCAATAACCAATACTTCGACGCCTTCGACAAGCTCAGGCCATGAAGCTCAGTATAAATAACCAATGATCAATTTAACTAACACCTGCGATTCAATTGGTTATTGGTGTTTGGTTATTGGTTATTGATCTGTGGTACAATAAAGCTATGCAATCGCTTCACGAATATATTGCCGAAGCCAGAAAAAATAAAACTGCCATAGGTCATTTCAACGTTTCGACCATTGACGGTATTTGGGCAGTTGCAGATGCCGCTTATGAATTGAAGGTTCCTGTAATTGTCGGTGTTTCAGAGGGGGAAAGAGATTTTATTGGAGTCAGACAAGTAGCGTCTATTATAAAGAGCATTAGAGAAGATAGGGAACAGTCGATATTTTTGAATGCTGACCATTCGTATTCTCTCGAAAGAGTCAAAGAAGCTGTGTTGGCCGGTTTTGATTCGGTTATATTTGATGGCGCTAGTTTGGATATAGTAGAGAATATCGATATTACAAAAAAATGTGTCGACTTTGCCAAATTGTACAAGTCTGCATGCGGTGAAAAAATCTTGATAGAAGGTGAATTGGGTTTTATAGGTAATTCTTCCAAAGTATTAGATTCTGTACCAGATGGCGTTGTCCAAGATCTAGATTCTATGACCAAACCAGAAGTAGCCAAAGAATTTGTAGATAAAACTGGTGTTGATCTTTTGGCCCCAGCGATTGGTAATGTTCATGGCGTTGTCCGAGGTGGTGATCCTGCCTTGAATATTGGTCGAGCCATCGAAATATCCAAAGCGGTAGATGTCCCTCTTGTCTTGCATGGTGCTTCCGGAAATACCAATTCTGATATTAAAAAAGCTATTCAGTCTGGATTTGCTATTGTCCATGTAAATACAGAGCTGAGAATTGCCTATAGGAATGGTCTGACGAAATCATTATCTGAAGATTTGGAAGAGATTTCACCTTATAAATATCTAAAATCTGCAAAGCAGGCAATGCAAAAAGTTATCGAAGAAAAGATTCATTTGTTTGCTACGGTTTAGTCATTGTTATATAATATATCTATGTCATCAGGAGTAGAATTTGAAGAAGATAATTTTGGTCGCAAACCGACCTATCCTTCGCAAGGTACGAATTCGTTTTCTGGGTCTTATGGCTACCAGTATTCAGCCGATTCATCCAATGTTCAGCAAAAAGGCATGGTTGGTTGGCTTATCAGGCACGGTATTGTCAAATCAGCCGCCGGCGCCAATGTTATACTATTCGGTGTTGTATTGTTAAATATAATTATCACAATCTTAGTATTAGTTTATTTATTATGAAGTATTCAAATTCAACTCTTCCAAAGTCAACCAAGATAATATTTATAGCTGTAATAGCTTCAAATATTTTCGTTATCTATGCTGTCTTTAGTGGTCTAGTATAAGACTTATCCAATCTTCGAAATAATCTTTTGTTTTGACTATTTTTTTAGTCCATGTATAATGGCACTCATGCTTTCTTTGGATATAAAAAAGCGAGATATGAAGATAAGTGCCGACAAGATCCGTCAATCGGGTTCCATTCCGGCTGTTTTCTATGGTCCAAAAGAGACTTCTACCTCTATTATTGTCGATTTTAAAGCTTTCAATAAAGTCTGGGAAAAAGCAGGAGAATCATCAGTTATTATCTTGAAAGATGAATCAGGTAAAGAACATGAATCATTGATTCACGCTGTAGATGTTCACCCTCTCTCAGAGAATCCTCGACATATAGATTTTTATGTAATAGAAAAAGGTAAGAAAGTTCAAGTGGCTATCCCTCTTGTTTTCGAAGGGGTTTCTCCGGCCGTCAAAGATTTGGCTGGTATTCTAGTCAAAGTTAGACGCGATATAGAAGTTGAGGCTTCGCCTAGAGACTTGCCACACAATGTCGTTGTCGATATTTCCAAACTTGTTAATTTGACCGATGTTATTCTAGCCAAAGATCTACCTATTCCTTCTGGAGTAGAGATCAAGATTAGCCCAGATGAAGTGATTGCTTCTATTGCCGTTGCTAAAGAAGAGAAAGAAGAAGCCCCTGCTGCGATCGATATGTCTGCCATCGAAGTTGAAGCCAAAGGTAAAGAAGTCAAAGAGGGCGATGCCCCTGCCAGCGAAGCTCCTGCTTCAGCTTCCAAAACTCCTGCTGGGAAATAAAAACTTTACTTTTTGGTCTATCATTTTTGTTATTCGTTATCATTCCCGCGCTCCCTGTGTCATTCCCGCGACTTGTATCGAGCTTTGTCGAGATAAAGCGGGAATCCATGTCTAACTGTGGGCAATTTTTTCAAACGTAATACAACACGCGTGGTATTACATGGATCCCCGCCTTCGCGGGGATGACAAACTGAAACGCTAGAATGACAAACTAAAACATTAGGATTACAACAGGATAAACGGGGATGACATGTAAGGTATTGTGATGATAGAATATCAGCAACAGCTGATATTATTTTTATATAATGAACAAATTCAAATCCGGTTTTACTCTTATAGAACTCTTGGTAGTGGTTAGTATTATTGGTGTCTTAGCATCTTTGACTTTAGTCTCTCTACAGAGCGCTCGAGACAAAGCGCGCGTGGCTTCGGCGGTAATCTTTGCTTCTTCAATGTATCGTGGTTGGGGAGCAGAAGCTTTTGGTGTTTGGAATTTTGATGAGGGAAATAATGAGTCGGCCTTAGATAGTAGTCCGAATAACATTACTTTAACCTGTACAGCTAGTTGTTCTAGAGATTCTTCTAATAAACCATCATCATATGGAAGCTCTTTGAATTTTAGTTCAGTTACTGCTAATAATGAACTGAACTATTACCTTTCCTCTTCTAATATAAGTTACGATTTATCGGGTGGATATACAACAAGTGTTTGGTTATATGCAGACAATGCTAATTTTACTGGTGTACCATATACGATTTATCCTAGATTAGCTTTTCTCAATTTTCAAAATGGTGGTTCGACTTTCAATGTTGGTCCCAAAACGGCTACTTATCCAGCAGGGGTTCCGGTGAACTACTCTACACCTATCAAAAAATGGGTTAACTTTACCGTATCATATA
Organism: uncultured Candidatus Saccharibacteria bacterium; assembly: GCA_964416105.1. Lineage (GTDB taxonomy): Bacteria > Patescibacteriota > Minisyncoccia > Phycocordibacterales > PALSA-1337 > C7867-002. Next base: position 228 of record CAYQCS010000061.1, on the reverse strand, counting down.
ATGCCGCTATTCCTGGTGGACAACAAAAGATAACTGTTTATATAGATGGAAAAGCGCTGACCTCTGTTGTTGTTGGGCCACATGATGTACCTGGTCTTACTCCTAATGTAGCAACAAAGATTTATGTTGGTAAACTAGATAACGGATCTCATCTTACTTACAGTTACATCGACGAACTCGCTATATACCCCAAAGTCCTAACCGCAGACGCTATTCAACAGATATACG
>CAYQCS010000060.1:0-3744 GCA_964416105.1 uncultured Candidatus Saccharibacteria bacterium | reverse complement strand
CAGCTGACGAAGCGAACCAGCGGCTAAATTCCTAGAATTGGCATAAAGTGGTTCGTTATTTTTCTTCCTCTCTTCATTGATTTTTACCAATTCATTCTTGCCAATCCAAACCTCTCCTACCGCTATCAAAGACTGATCTTCATTAAGTTTCAATGGTATGCTTCTTATTGTCTTTACATTCGAAGTAACATCCTCCCCTATTTCACCATCACCCCTCGTCGCCCCTTGAACCAGAATGCCATTTTCGTAATTCAAAATCACTTTGAGACCATCTATTTTAAGTTCGCAACAATATTGGACTTTCTCATTATTCAAGCCAGCTTTGTCTATGAAATTCCTAACCTTTTTGTCCCATTTTTGTAATTCTTCGAAATCGAAAACATCATCAAAAGACCACTGACGATACTTGTGTTTGACTTTAACAAACTCTTTCAAAGGCTCTCCACCAACTCTGTCCAAAACATCAATCTCGGTCCTCAAACTAGGATATTTGACCAAAATACTCTCCAGTTCTTTGACCAAAGAATCGTAAGCCTCATCGCTTATTTCCGGCTTATCCAGAGTATGGTAAAGATGGCGGTGATGTTCTACCGCCTCCTTCAACTTTTCTGACCTTTTTTCTATATCTTTCGGAATATCTTGCATGCCTAAAGAATAACATAATTTGGTATCTAGTCGGTATATATAAGCCTGGTAGCGCGTTCAACCATTCTTGGATTCAAAGTGGCATCAGGGTCACAGGGACGACTGTTTGCAAGATTATATCCTCTTGATTCCATTATTGTCTTATGTTTCGAAGTATTCTTATCATAACCCTGAATAATATCCAGGAGTGCGCAAGTGTTATTTGGTAAAGGGATATTAATAGGACTACTTAGACGGTATATATTATAGGTGACCTCTCCTTCTGTAGAATTTTTCAAATTATATTTGTTAGATACATCTGCGCTATTATCTGAAATATAATCTCTATCGAAGATACGACCATTACAGATTAAATAGTTATATTCTTCCGCACTTACGACAAGCTTTATGTAACCTATGAAATAAGATTCGACAGCACATTGCATTGCCGAATCAGCGGCGTATATTGAATATATCGAATCTCTAGCCATTGAAGATAAAATAAAATCTTTTCTACTAATAGATAAGATAAAAGCAGCAATAGACAAAACGACCGAAGCAACTATAATTGCAAATAACAGAGTATATCCTTTATTTTGTGAGAAATTATCTGTCATGATTGGTTAAAACTTGTTCTATACTTACACTATTACTCAATGAACCAGTATTCCAGGAAACTTCTGCTCTAACTATGATTTGACTTGGAACTACCCCTCCAGGATCTTGTGAAAAATAGTAGCTTAAGACAAATGGCTCAGGGAAATCCATAACATCACCAATACTATTACCATTAAAGACCGCACTCTCTTCATTACAAGGACTACCCGATGTACAAGAATACATTATTGATGGTGGCCAAGAACCAATAATCCAGTCATTATTCTTTGTATAATTTATGTATTCAATAGTGGCTTGAGCCAAAAAAGTTGCAATTGCTTGATTTTTGGCATCCAAAGCCGCTGTATAAGCTTGACTAGATACCGTCAATGGTCCAGCTATAGCGATCATAAGTACAGCAATAGCTACCAATGTTTCAACTAAAGTAAAAGCTTTGTTTTTATTGATATTATTCATATTAATTTGCCATTCTCTGAGAGACCATAGTCTCAACATCAAAATGATTCCTTTCATTATCTTTCTGGCCCGCATATCCAGTCAATTTTATTCTAGCCAAGGAATAACCTCTGGAACCACTAATTATTTGGAAATTAAAACCTGATATAGTCGTATTAGGATCTTCTATAACAGACGCTGCATTTACTTCTTGTAAAGTTGGCGTATCACAATTATCCTGCATTGATTTTTTGATTGTTATCTGACTACCATTTTTTGGAAACCAATAAGCATAGACCAGATTGCAAGTATTACCACCACTTGTTTTCGTTTCTGCAGAAGAAAAAGCAATTCCTTTTATATTGTTAGCACTAGTTTCATTTACAGCACACTCATCATTAGAGCTCAAACTATTAACATTGATGGAACTACCATTAATACAAGTATAATGCGAGCCGAATCTCATTTCCCTTGTCATTGCCTCCAAAGCAAAATTAATATTGGATATCGCCGATTGAAGTGAGTTTGTCCTACGATTGAGACCAGTTATCTTGACCAAAGAACCAACCGCGATAACGGCCACCAAAGCAAAGACGCCAATAGAAACTATCATTTCAAGAAGAGTAAAGCCCGAAGATTTTTGTGGAGTATGGTTTTTTATTAATTGTCTTGACATTATCTATATATTTTTAATCGATGGTAATCTTACCAACGCCATTTATCGAAATTGTTCTTTTAGAAGAACCATCTCCAGATATCAACTCGACGGAATAATTGTCCCCAGAGACACAAGGATTACTTTGATTACACATATAGGGATTGGGATTTGGTCTCAAAAAAATTATATCGAGTTTAGTTACTGTACAATCTACGCCTCTGCATATTTTAGATATGTATGCCCCATGTCTCAATCTATAAAGCTTTTCTAATACGAAATCGCTATCATTAATATAACTACCCGAGGAAACATTCGAATATTTAGCAAAAGAAAATTGTTTTGAGCCATTACTTTCGCTCAGATTAAACCTGACTCCATAGGCGTAAGAGAAATTTGCATCTTCACTAGCTTTTACACTTATACCATAAGACTGTGCTTGTCTGATCGTCAAAGCAATGTCATACGCAGTATTTGTGAATATCGTCCCAGAATAATAACTGTTGTATCTAGCCAATAGAAGAGCTGTCATCAAGACAAATATACCAACGGTGACCATGAGCTCAACCAAGGTAAAACCTTTTTTATTTGCAAGAATCATTGATCTAATTATACCTTTATTAAACGAAAAGAGAAGACAAGATTTCTTTCAACAGCCCAAAATCTATCACTTCCAACCCCGTAAATAAGACTATATACATACCCAAGATCAAATAAGGACCAAAAGGTATCTCTGTTTTTGGTTTAATAGTGCCTTTGTTAATTAAGAGCCAAGCAATAGATACCAGAGCTCCAATCCAGAAAGCCAAAATTACCGAATTTGCACCCATACCAAGGCCCAATAACCAACCAATACCAAGAACCAATTTTGCATCACCAAAGCCCATCCATGTTCCCTTGGAGATAAGCCAAATCAAAGCAAAAGGCAAGGCTAGAATAGGTCCGGCCAATATTCCATTTACCGTTGGTACTTGGAACCAAGTATTTATACCTACAAATAAATTGATAAAAGATAGAATAATAAATGTGTAAACAAGGATATCAGGTATTATCTTGTGCTTGATATCATAAACAGAGATAACTACCAATATAGAAGATAAAATGGCAAGCAGAATTAGCTTATAGATACCGTAAGATGTTATCGGTGGATAAAATAAAAAGATAAGAACAAACAATAAACCGGTTACAAATTCAACCAATGGATATTGCCACGATATCTTGCTACCACATTTCAAGCAACGACCTTTCTGATATAGAAAACTGAATATTGGTATAAGTTCTTTCCAGGTTAACTGCTTGCCGCAAGCCATACATCTGGACCTGCCACCGATATTTGTGCCTGTATTGAAACGAATCGCTACAACATTCAAGAAACTGCCGATTATTAACCCAAAGATAAAGACAAATATCGA
>CAYQCS010000059.1:0-3817 GCA_964416105.1 uncultured Candidatus Saccharibacteria bacterium | reverse complement strand
GAGTTATCATTCGTTAATGACGTCGAGTGTCCTACTTGAGGGGTAGCTGGAGGGTGCCTTTCTGGGAAAAACGATACACGAAAGGCGCTAAGTTGTCAATAGCTCCCCGATGTCAGACATCGGGAGCCTCAGGGATTTCCCTATGTCAGACATCGGGGTAAGATAAACCAATGCAAACCATATTCATCTTTGGCAATCCTGATTTCGAACCCGATTCCCTGCCGGTGAAACTAATACCTGATTTACAAAAAACTTATCCGGATTTTTCTTTTGTCTTGAAAGATCCAAACGAAGAATGGGATGTGCCAGAAAATTTAACAATAATAGATACAGCGATTGGTCTAGAAAAAATGACCGTATTCGATGACCTAGACTCATTCGTCAATGCCCCCAGACTCTCGATGCACGACTTCGATGCTCTAGCCAACTTGAGATTTCTGAAAAAATTAGGGAAACTAAAAAATATAAAAATAATTGCGGTACCGCCAGGTATGAATAAAGATGAGGCGTTGAAAGAGATTGGTAGATTTTTGAAAAAATTATAAAAGAAAAAGCGGTCACCAGACCGCCTCTTGCTATTAATTCGCAAAAGTCTTCGCCGACTCACCGCTAGACTTCCAACACGATTGCTGGCCTGACTTCTATTGGAATTATATGAATAAGAAGTACAGAATTGACTCTGTAAGACAATCTGTATCGGTTGACTACCGAAAACTGTTCTCCGGTGGCCAAATTCATGACATTAGTCACCACAGAATTGAAATTCAGAACCACCGCTCGTACCACCGGAGAATCTCCTTCACGATGATTCGACCAATAACTACGAACCTCTTCAACAGTCCAAGGAGTTGAATCAAACGGATTCCTGTGCGCATGCGCATAAAATTTTCGCACCACACAAGGAAAACATGCAGATAGGAGTTCAACGGAAGGTTCTCCGCCACCATCTACCAGTCGTTCCAATTGACCAAACTGCTCAGTACTAATCTGTCCAGCTATTTCCTTTGCATTTGCGCACGGAAAAGCGTAAAGCAGAAAAAGTCTGTTACCCGACATTTCAGTTTGTTTCATTCGTCCTTTCCGACAGTTTCCTGTCTATAGTTTTGGTTAGGGCTATTCCAAAAGCTTATAATAGCCGATGTTAGGAAAAACGCAAGAGGAAGTAGTAGTTAGCTACTAGTAATCGCATAGGAACTAGTGACTAGTGGTTTACACTGAGCTTGTCGAAGGCGTCGAAGGTGTCGAAGGTGTCGAAGTGCTAATCAAGTGGCTAGGGCCTACTCCAATTAACCTTCAGGAAATGCGCCCCGCAACTCATGCAAGGGTCATAGGCACGAATCAACTTTTCTATTTCCATCGGAATCTTATCTTTAGGCATTTTATTCAAGAGATCTTCGACTAGAACACCGACATCGCGCTCGATATTCAACTGATTTTGCCCTGTCGGAACGATCACCTCACCATCAGTAACTATGCCCGTCTTATCTATTTCCACTTTATGATAAAGCGTACCGCGAGGTGCTTCGATAACACCAATGCCGACCGACGCTTTCATCTCTACTTTGATAACTGGCTCTTGAACAAAATTATTATTGGAAATAATATCGATGGATTCATCTACTCCATGAAGAATCTCGATTGCTTGCGCTAAATTGTTATGGAAAATATTGGTCGAAGGAAATAGTTTCAAAGCCTCCTTGGCAGACTCTTTTGTATTTGGATGCAGTTTTTCTTTTGCCAGATTTATTCTTGCCAAAGCGCCAACCATGTAACTCTCTCCTTTGTACTTATAAGCAGAAGCTTGAGAGTAAGGCAAAACTGTATGCTCGAGATGTTTGCGGAAATCTTTTTGTTCATAGACTTCGCCTGTACTCGAAATGATCTTGCCACCCAAATAGCCGAAACTATCTTCTGGCACCAAAGCCATGAACTTGGTTTTACAATCTAGCTTCTGTGTATCTTTCGCAAAGATATCAATCAAGCGTAATATAGCAGGACGAACAGCTTTGAGCTCATCGACAGATTCCATAGCGTGATCTTTCGACGGTACTTGCAAGAATCCACCGATCACCGGGTATGTGGCATGGACACTGCGCCCGGCAATAATCTGGGCTAGATGGTTGCCGGCCGCTTTGACATCGAAGCCGTCGTGGAGTAATTGGTGCTGTACCGGATCATGATCGTCGAAATCAAGAAAAGCATCTTTGCCATACAAATCGGGCATTACAAAAAGATAAAGATGTAAAGCGTGATCACGAATCATAAGTCCGTGCATCGTAAGCTTTCTGAGCAACATTGTCTGCGGAGTTGGTTTGATACCAAGAGCGTCTTCGCAAGCAGTGATCGCGGCCATAACATGAGCGTTGGAACAGGTACCACAGATCCTTGCCAAATGTGCAGGAATAGCGGCAATATTCTTGCCTTTCATCGCGGTAGTGAAGAATCTTTTATTTTCTACAATAGCAAATTTGACATCAGTCACTTTGCCATCTTCGACCACAACATCCATCGAAGCGTCCCCTTCGACTTTGGTTATTTGATCTAGTCTGAAATCGATGCGATGCATTTGTTATATATTGTAGGATAATAATATCACTATTATCTATTTAAAGAAATTGTACACCTTTATAGTATTGCATATTTAATGACTTGTGAGACAATAATATCAATATGAAAAACAAGACAAGGGCTTTCACTTTAATAGAGCTTTTGGTAGTAGTGTCGATCATTGGTGTTTTGTCATCCATAACTCTAGTTGCCCTAAATTCGGCCAGAGAAAAGGCTCGAATCGCCTCTCTTTTGCAATTTGATGCAAACATACAAAGAGCTCTGGGAGACAAACTAATAGCTGCTTATGAGTTCTCCGACCCAAGTAATCTCGCTACCGATAATTCTGGTTTTAATAATTTAAATGGAACATTTACTGGTAATCTAGCAGGTGATACTGACCCGATTTCTGTAGATGGAATAAGAGGAAAAGCCATGGATACACATAACAATAGACCCCTGTTGATAACTAATTTCCCTAACCTTAGTTCTTATCCTGAAGGTTTTACAATGACAGCTTTCATCTATCCAAGATCACCAACTGGTGCAGGTGGAGGTACAGCACATTGGATCTTTCATGTCTGTAGTTTTGGGATAGTCGGCTCTAATAGTAACTGGGTAAATAAAAAAAATCCATCGTCATTAAATAGTTGTGATTCTGGTTCATATCCAAGCAACTCAAATGGTACTCGTATTTACTATACATCAACCGAACCATACACTCTAAATAAATGGACTCATATTGCTATATCGTATAGAGATGGTATAGCTTATTATTATGTCAATGGAAAATTAAATGGTCAGACTAACATACCAGACGGACTAAATACCAACCAAAATAGTTTATACATTGGTGGCTATTCAGGAAATGCTAATACCTATAGAACCGATGGCATTATCGACGATGTTCGTATATACGGCAAAGCTATCCAGTAAAAAGCTAAGTAATTTATTTATTTTCCAACTCAGAAACAATCTGATTTACTTTTTCTACAAACATCTTCGGATCCATAGGACATCCAGGAATCTCTGCGTCTACTTTAACAACATCAGCCACCTTTTTTACTGATGGTAAAGCGCCAAATCTTGTCACTAGGTAATCTATGCTAGCCTTTTGTTCTGACGTGAATGTATTGCGTTGTCCCGCCGGTAGGCCGACGACCGCGCAAGCACCGACAGCGACTAGTTTTTTGGACCGACTGCGAATGTCTTTGAGTTTCTCTTCATGCTTCGGTGCGGCGATCGCGCCTTCGATAAAAGCAATATCAAA
>CAYQCS010000058.1:0-3863 GCA_964416105.1 uncultured Candidatus Saccharibacteria bacterium | reverse complement strand
CTTTCTAGCATAATTGTAACATCTCGGGCTATAATAGTGTCATGTCGAAAAGGCAATTCATTATTTTGTTAGGAATATTATTAATGTTTTTGCCTTTCTTGGGTTTTCCTTCTAGTTGGGACAAAATTATTAATGTTGCCATCGGTCTGTTGATAGTCATCTTTTCTTTTTTAAAAAATCCTGTTTTGAAGAATCCTGGTGGTTCGATATCACAGAAAAACGATGAAAAGGATTATGTACGAAATGATCAGTTTCCATTTGTAGAACACAAATCAGAATAAGATGAAGAAATTGCAGAATAAAATCACAGGAATAACCGGTTTATTGATCGGCTTGTTTATTTTGGTTGGAGGTCTTTTTGTTTTTACTTTTATAAAATACAAAGATATCACAAGCGGAGGAAAATCGGTTGTCAATTTTCAGAGTCAAATAGCCGGTGTTATAGAAAATATAACAAACACTGTTCAAGTTACTCACAAGAAGACTCCAGATCCATTGAAAGCGGTTTATCTAACTAGTTATGCCGCTGGTAATGAGAGATTTAGAAACATGCTTTTCAACTTGATAGACAATACGGAAGTAAATGCTGTTGTTATTGATATCAAAGATTATACAGGAAGAATAAGTTTTCCAGTTAGTGACCCTTATCTTATAAGTGTAGGCTCTGCAATAGATAGAATATCAGATATAAAAGAGTTTATCGCTTCTTTGCATGAAAAAGATGTCTATGTTATTGGCAGAATCTCTTCTTTTCAAGATTCTTATCTAATTAACATAAAACCAGAATGGGCCGTGAAAGACGGGGAGGGTAAGATTTGGCAAGATTATAAGGGAATCAAATGGTTGGATCCTGGCGCTAAGCCGGTTTGGGATTATCTCGTTGCAGTAGGTAGAGAAGCTTATAGTGTTGGTTTTGATGAGCTAAATTTTGATTATATTCGCTATCCTTCTGATGGTGATATGGCTAACATCTCTTATTCTTGGAGTGATGGTAGGAATCGTCGGGAAGTGATGAGGTCTTTCTTTTTATACTTGAGGGAACAATTTGCGACGACCAGCATACCGCTTTCGGCCGATCTCTTTGGTCTTACCACATCCTCTAATGACGATCTAGGCATTGGTCAAAATCTAGTTGATGCTTTGACCTATTTCGATTATGTCTCGCCAATGGTCTATCCATCTCATTTTGCTCCGGGCTTTATTGGTTTGGACAAGCCAGCGAAATATCCTTATGAAGTAATTAAGTATTCGATGGGTCAAGCTGTGATAAAGGCAAATAGTGCTTCTTTGGATCCAAATAAAATCCGACCATGGTTACAAGCTTTCAACTTGGGGGCAACATATAGCCCTGCAATGGTACGGGCGCAAATGCAAGCGACCTACGATGCTGGTCTTACAAGCTGGATGCTTTGGAATGCGGGGAGTGTCTATGATGTAGGTGCGCTTTTGGTTAAGGGGAAACCGTAAGTTTTCCACAACCCCTTGCTTTTTTCTGTAAATGATGTAGTATTTGCGACGGAAAAGGATGCTTGCGCTGGTTATTGGACCAGCGGTTGACAAGTGTCTGTTTTTCTTAAATGTTTGAACGATGGGGCTTATATGCCAACCAACGGTAATTCAGATTCCACATCATCGGCCGTCAACAGTACCAATGGCGACGGATCCAATGGTGACATGTCCAAGTTCGTTACCATCGGTTTTCGGATCTTCAGGAAGGTCCGTGTGAAGCTGGATGGAAAGAGGAGGGTCGGCTACCGTGCCGATGACGGCTTACCTCGGTGTGCGCATGGCTAGGCGCACCATCGATCGTTTTCAACCCAACGCTCAAGATGTACGAGCGTTGGGTTGGTTTTTTTATGCTATAATTTTGTCAGTATGGACGAGAATCGTATTACATATTTTGCTGAGACTGATGCAAGGAATAAACGAGTGAAGTTTGGTATCAAAGCCAAAGACCGCACTCGTCATGTTTATGTAATCGGAAAGACTGGTATGGGAAAGTCCACCTTGCTCGAAAACATGGCCGTTCAAGATATTATGAACGGTGAAGGAATGTGCTTTATTGACCCTCACGGTAAGACCGCCGATCTATTACTAGAGTATGTACCAAAAGAGAGGATTAACGATGTTATACACATTGCTCCTTTTGATACCGAATATCCAATATCTTTTAATGTTCTAGAAAGTGTTGATCAGGCAAAAAGGCATCTAGTCGTCTCGGGTCTAATGAGTACATTTAAGAAGATTTGGGAAGATGCTTGGTCGGCAAGAATGGAATACATTCTGACTAATACGCTTTTGGCTTTGCTGGAAGCGCCTGGTTCGACTTTGCTCGGAGTCAACAGAATGTTATCGGATAAGGAATATCGCAAACAGATTGTTGCTCAAGTACAAGATCCATCGGTCAAGACTTTTTGGACAAAAGAGTTCGCCAATTATACCGAGCGCATGGCCGCCGAAGCTGTCCCCGCTATCCAAAACAAAGTTGGTCAGTTCACTGCCAACCCTTTGATTAGAAACATGATCGGACAAGTCCGCTCTTCTTTCGATTTCCGCGAGGCGATGGATCGAAGAAAAATTATTATCATCAATTTGTCTAAAGGGAGAATAGGGGATGAGAATATGAAGCTTCTAGGTGGACTTTTGGTTACTAAGATCTATCTAGCAGCAATGTCCAGAGCCGATGTGCCAGATCGTACTGCCAAGATGCTACCGAATTTCTATCTGTTTGTAGACGAATTCCAAAACTTTGCCAACGCCTCTTTTGCCGATATTTTGTCCGAGGCCAGAAAATACAAACTCAATCTGACGATTGCTCACCAATACATCGAGCAAATGGATGAAATCGTTCGTCCGGCAGTATTTGGTAACGTTGGTACAATGATCGCTTTTAGAGTTGGCGCGACCGATGCTGAAGTCTTGGAGAAAGAATTTGCGCCAGTTTTCGTCTTGGAAGATTTGGTCAACCTAGGTTTTGCCCAGATTTATCTCAAGCTGATGATAGATGGTCTATCCTCACAACCTTTCTCGGCTACGACTTTACCGCCAATTCCTCATTCAGATACTTCTTATGTTAAGGAAATAATAGATGCTTCGCGAACTCAATATTCAAGGCCAAAAGCTGAAGTCGAAAAGGAAATAGTGGAATTCCACAATCCTACTGTTCCACCAAAAAATGAAGTAAAACCGAAGCAATCCACGGCTAATCCACAAGATATCCACAGTTTTGTTCACAGTAATAAGACAAAGGAAGGCCTACCTATTCAAGTAAAGCCAAAAATAGAGCCAGCTATAAGACAAGATAGTTCACCAATTGTTCATCAAGATAAAGAGCCGGTTTTGGCTAAAGATATTAAGCCAGTACCCGTATTGAATAGAGAAGTCAAAATGGAGCACGATAAGCCAATTGCTAGTCAAGATAAGAAACAGATAAACATTGACAGTACCCCAGTCTCTTTGAAGACTCTTGAAAAGAATAAACAGAGAAGTGATCCAAAAGTTCAGACACCGAATAATATAAACGCTCTCAAAGAGGCACTTTCATCTGTCTTAACTAAAGCCAAAATTCATCAGAGCGAGCAGATTAAATCTGTTCCCAAACAGACCGGAAGTCTCGATGCGTCGAAAAATGATGAAGTTAAAAGTAAAGATGATAAATCTCTGACAAAAAACGGATTGAGTAATAAACCGAAGGAAGTGCCTGAGGATGTTTTGAAGAAGGTACTTTCTTGATATTGAAGGGGCCGGCATATGCATTTTGTAATATTGCAAGGTCGCCCCATAAAATTGCAACCATATTTTGGTATCCAGGCGGTACCAAAATATGGGCAATTTTTTAGGGGCTCAAATCGCATTGCAATATT